>NZ_JAUBOJ010000105.1:0-18382 GCF_036700185.1 Microcoleus sp. BM001215392
CATTGCCCGGGCGTACCTGCAAAGCTCTGTTAAAATTGATTAAAGCTGTTTGATATTCTCCCTGTCCGTAGTAGACATAACCGAGCTTCATTAATTGCTTAAAGTCACCTTGTTGACCGCCAACGGTACCAAAGCTAGGCTCAGAAATAGGTGCTGGCGAAGGTTTAGGGGATGACTCAGAACTAGGAGATTGCTCTGGAGTTGGTGATGAAGAAATACTGAAATCTGAAGGAAAAGAAGAGGGCGATTGCTCGCTAGCTCCTTGGTTTACGGTTATGGTTCCCGACTGAGCCAATTTTGCAAACTCTGCGCCATAACTTACCACAGTAATAATGCCTCCTAATAAAAACATTGGCCATGCAGCTAGTTGAATCAAAAGTGTTTTTCTGATTTTATGATTGCTCCATTTTTTAATGTAAAAAATTAAGGAAGCAAATGGAATAAACCAGTAAAGTAATCCCCAAACTACTTCTTCTTGAAAAGCTTGAATTAATCCCCATATATAGCCAACAGTAGCTAAAAGAAAACCCAGACCAAAAAATAAGGCGATCGCAATTTCAGACATTTTCTATTTCTCCTTTTGATGTATAGTTGTTTTCCAAATCGATTGCTTCAAGTAAGTCAGATGGTTGAGCAGCAACAAGCACAGAATTAGGCTCGGCGCTAGGTGCTGCGGAAACTTAAGGAGATGGTTTGGGTTTGGGAGCAGGCGATAGCTTAGGTGATGGAGAAGTGTTGAAATCCGAAGGAAAAGCAGAGGGCGATTGCTCGTTAAAACTCCGATCTACATTAGGTGAGGGTGCGGGTGCAAAAATTGCTGTAGTAATCCCTCCTAATAAAAACATGAACCATCCAGCACATTGAATTAAAAAGGTTTTTCTGATTTTGAGGTTGCTCCATTTTTTTGCATAAAAAACGAATCCAGCCGATGGGACAACCAGGTAAAGCACACCCCAAACAACGTCCTCTTGGAAAGCTTGAACCAATCCCCATATAGAACCAACAATACTTAAAAGAAAACCCAGACCAAAAAATAAGCCGATCGCAATTCCAGACATTTTCTATTTCTCCGCTTGATGTATAGTTGTTTGGCAAACTGTCAAGGTTAGGATTAAAAGGCATTTTTAACCGAAAGCTCTTTTGGCTGTTTGCTGTGTTAAAAATAGATTAGTGGTGAAAGCAGTCCGATCGCGCACAGCGAATGTTAGGATTTTGGTTAGGATTTTGACTAGGAACTCGATCGCGATTGCCACAAATGACACCCTCAAACCTCGATCGACCCGAAGAACCTTTTACACGGGCTACCTACGACTGGGACATCGAAAAGCTTTACAGCGACTTAGCCAATGCCAAACTAGAATTCGCGCCCCACACCCGAAGAGGGCTGACACCCGTGGAAAAAAGGCACTTGTGCGGCTTGCTGTGCGGTTACAGCCCCGCTGAGATGGCGGTACTTTTGAACAAACAAATCAAGGGTGTAGAGGTTGACTTATCCAAAACCTTGTACCGATACATAGAAATATTGACAAATCGCCCCCGAAATGCACTCAAAAATTGGAGAGACGCGATCGACTGGCTGGTAATAGCCGGGTATAAAAAACAACCGAAAACCTCATCCGGCGCAGTCTTAAAAACCACTCTCCACCATTCAGACAGCATTCTCTCGGCTGCGATCAGTCCCGACGGACAATTACTAGCAACCGGTTCCCACGACAGTACAGTGAAAGTTTGGAGTTTGCACAGCGGGGAACTGCTGCGGACTATTTGCGGACATTAAACCGCCGTGTTGCTAGTTGCTTTCAGCCCCGCTAGCAAAACGCTGCTGACGCGATCGCGCGCGGGTACAGTCAAACTGTGGAACCTGCAAAACGGGGAACAGATGAAACGTTTAGCAGACGTACACCGCCACGAATCTGTGGCTGTAAGTCCCGACTGGCAAATTTTGGCGATCGGCACCACCTGCGGCACTGTCAAGCTGCAACACCTCAACAGCGGCCAACTGCTGCAAGTTTTGAAAGGCTATCAAGGAGATGACATAAGTGCGATCGCCCTGAGTCCCAACGGCAAAATGTTAATAGCTAGCGGGCTGAATGCAGCCAGCGGTTTCTGTCGCGCTACCGTCACTTTGTGGGAACTACCGGGGGGAGAAGTGCGGCGAACATTTGGTAGCGAAAATTATGTCGCAATTACTCCAGACAGCCAAACTCTTGTCAGTCACGGCAACAAAACGATCGCCCTGTGGGATTTGGAAACAGGCGAATTATTGCATTCGGTGCAAACTGGAATTCGCATCACTTCCGCCGCCGCCATTAGCCCCGACGGGAAATATTTTGCTGTGGGCTGTTTTGACGGTACTGTTAGGCTTTGGAATTTGCGCGGCGAATTGCTGCACGCTTTGGAGGGACATTCTGGCCCGGTGTCGGCGGTGGCGATCGGACAATTGGGCGAAACTCTGGTTAGCGGTAGCGATAATGGTACAGTTAAACTTTGGCAGTTGCGAATTTAATAAATTACTGATTAAATATCAGAGCAAGGTGCGTTCATCAGCACGATACGAATTGCAAACAAAGTTCCCATCCAGTCATGAAAATTCAAATTTTAAGCGACATTCATATTGAATTTCAACCTTTTGATATTACAGAAACAGATTCGGATGTTATCATATTAGCCGGAGACATCCATGTTGGAGATAAAGGAGTTATTTGGGTTCTTAATAATATCCAACATAAACCAGTTATTTATGTTTTGGGCAATCACGAATATTACGGAAATGCGTATCCTAAACTTATAACTAAACTTAAAGACATTTGCAAAGACACAAATATTCATTTGTTGGAAAATGATTTAGTCTCTATCAAAGATGTAGTCTTTTTTGGGTGTACTTTGTGGACGGATTACGAGCTTTTTGGTAATGCCAGTTACGCTGGCCTTGAAGCTAGCCAAAGAATGACCGATTATAAAAAAATACGCCTCAGCCCTAGCTACTCCAAATTCAAATCAATTCACACCACTATTATTCACAGAAAATCTCTTTGTTGGCTAACAAAAGCTTTAGAAGAGAATAAGTTGAGTAAAACTGTAATTATCACACACCACGCACCAAGTAAAAAATCGATACCTGCGGCAGATGAAAAAGATATCTTGAGTGCTGCCTATGCCTCAAATCTTGACGGTTTTGTGGCAAAATCTGGTGCTAAGCTATGGGTTCACGGTCACATACACAACCAACTCGATTATAAAATTGCTTCAACGCGAGTAATTTGTAATCCTCGCGGATATCCCGATGAACCAAATGATTGCTTCGATCCTGAATTAGTCATTGAAATTTAAAACTGCGCACAAAATCTATCGAAGCTATATTTACATCATACCCTGCAAAATAATCACATATTGTTTATTCTGTAGGACACAGCACTGCTGTGTCCTAATTTTGGTGGCTGTGTCCTGATTTTTGTAGCCGAAAATCAAACGTCTTTTCTAAGCAACAAAAACTAACGTTCCCTTGTTTGCTTCCAAAGTATCGCCCATTTCCGTACCGTTGTGAAAAGCACCGAGAATGATCTCGCTAGTTTTGCCGATCGCGATCGCACCATTAGCATCAATCCCGATCGCACCAAAATCTCGTTTGCGATCGTCAGCTTCCGCAAAAGAACGCTCAAAAGCAGCTTTCAAACTCAAACCATCCGTTACCCGAATCACAATTCGCGCCGCCAAACACTCATCCATGATGTGCTCGCCGATACCAGTACAGCTCACCGCCGCATTCCCAGTCGCGTAATTTCCCGCCGGCATTGCTGAGTCGCTAACCCGCCCGATGCGCTCAAAACCCTTGCCGCCAGTCGAAGTTCCCGCAGCCAAGCGTCCCTGAGTATCCAAAGCTACAACTCCGATGGTGCCAACACCCGCAGGTTCCGCGACCACATTAGCCATTGCTTTGTTAAAATTGCCTTGGCGTTCCTGCATCCACTCGTGCAAGCGCAAATCCGTCATCGGATCGTAAATCGGCAACTGAAGTTCTCGCAGCAATTCTGCCGCACCGTAATCTGAGAGTACGCGATCGTCCGAAGTCTGCAAAAATTGAGCAAGTTCGATCGGATTTTGAACGCGAGCCACATTAATCGTGCCGCTGAAACGCTGCGCCAAACCGTCCATCAGCGAAGCACTCATCCGAATTTGCCCGTCCGACTGTACCACAGAACCCGTACCCGCATTAAATCGCGGGTCATCTTCCAACAACCGACAGCCCTGCACTACTGCATCTACGGCACTTGCGCCATTTTTCAGCAGCGGATACACTGCCTCCAAAACATCGTAAAGCGACTTCCGCACCGCTTCAATTCCGCCCTTGCTTTGCAGACAACTACCGGCACCGCCGTGAATAACTAGCTTTGGTTGCACCTGTTGCGATGCCATACTTCTAACCGTGAAATTTTTCCTTTGCAATCTTAGCCTCAGTTTGGCAAATGGCAAGACATTCTTAATTTTCTGTGCTATTGCGGCGGCGGCGACAGCGATCCGAGCAGTATTTGACTTCATCCCAGCAGTCAGCCCATTTTTTGCGCCAAGTAAAAGGTCGATCGCACACCGGACACATCTTAGTCGGTAAATCGGACTTCAATCGTTGCTTTGCCATGCTAATTTTGACAGTAGTAGATTAACTATAGCCTTTCTAAATTAGGTGAGGTAATGGGGAATCGGGAATCGGGAATCGGCTTGCGCAGGGCATCGGGCATCGGGCATCGGGAATGGTTACTTGTTAGTGATTTTTCTAATAGTCAATTACCAATTACCAATGCCCTGCGCAAGCCTATGACCAATGCCCTATGACCAATGCCCTGCGCAAGCCAATGCCCAATTACAAAATTAAATGATCGCAACGGCATCAGCCAACATCCGAATCGTCTTAGTCGAACCCGCAGGGCCCTTAAATGTGGGCTCTGTGGCCCGCGTGATGAAAAATATGGGTTTGCACCAATTAATTTTGGTGAATCCCCAGTGCGATTATTTAGGGGAAGAAGCCCGGTTGATGGCTGTGCGCGCCGCCTCAATACTAGAAACGGCGACAGTAGTTGAGAGTTTGCCGGCTGCTTTGGTAGGATGTGTCAGGGCGATCGCAACTACAGGAGATGATGGTCGATCGCACCCCATGCCGCTAGAAGCACCCGCAGATGCTTTACCTTGGTTGCTAGAAGCCCCCAGCGCTCTAATTTTTGGTCGAGAAGATTGTGGATTGACTAACGCCGAATTAAACCGCGCCCAGCGCTTGATTCGGATTAAGAGCAGCGATGCTTACACTTCCTTAAATCTCGCCCAAGCTGTAGCTATTTGCTGCTATGAGTTGTATCGGGAAGAAGGTTCGGCAACGGATTTTTTAGGGGATGTAACGGATGTCACGGATGTCACGGATGTCACGTATGTCACCCGGAAAACGAAAAAGTCCGAGGGAATATTTTCCCAATCTCCCACTCTCCCCCTCTCCCAATCTCCCTCTCTCCCCAACAGTGCTCCGTTGGAAAATTTGGAGGGATACTACCAGCAACTAGAAGGGCTGCTGCTGAAAATTGGATATTTGCAGCCGCACACAGCAGCAAGCCGGATGGAAAAATTTCGGCGTTTGTACAATCGTGCGTATCCCACGGTGGATGAAGTCGCCATGCTGCGGGGCGTAATTCGTCAAACAGAATGGGCAATAAAAAGTTATCCGCGATCGCCAGTTTCTGATACTCTGGATGGGGCGTTGCCGGAAAATCCGGGCGACATTCAGTCAGAGTAGTAGCAATTTGAGATTTTCAGATTGCCGATCGCAGATTGTTTAGAGATAAATTTGCTGATTTAATGGGTATTCTTGACATAAAGTGCGATCGTCATCCCCAACCCGCACTTTCGACCCAGATTTCCGGTAACTTCCAAATCTCAAATCTCAAATCCATTGGCTGTTAAGCTAAAAAATCTTAAACTTGAAATTTACAGTGCAGAAGGAGTAAGACGTGGCAGAGCGGTTTCCCAAACGATCGATATTATCGGTTATGTCCTCGATAGCCTCTGCCAACTCCAGCGCACAGCCGCCTCAATCCGGCACAGCAAGCGAGTCTGGCAAATCCAGCCGTCGCCGCCCTCCCCAACCGCAAAACAGCAATTCTGAAATTCCCACATCAGAAACTGCGACTTTCGCACCGCAAACAACCCGCAGCAGAAGTAGAGCCAAATCTCCCGCACCTACCCCCGCAGAAGTGAGCGCGCAAGACTTTTTGTCCAATCCCCAATCAGCCATTAATCCCAGAAAACCCAAAACCGCTAAAACCACCAAAATTGGCGAGGCCAAGAGCCGCAAACCTCGCAAAAAAGGCCTCGCTGCTGTGGATATGTTCGAGTTTCCCGAACCGAATTCCCCTGTCAGCAATCCCCCTAGCAATCCCATTGGCGAGCCCGAAACGAATACTGCCCCCCCACCCCGCAAAAGTCGAGCCAGCGCCCTAGCAGAAAGCATTCCAGACCCGATAACGCCTCCAAATGTCAAAAAAGCCCCGGTGCCGAAACCGCGCCCCCAAGGAAGCCAGAGACCGGGCAAACGTTCTGCGGCTCGGAACGTGCCGCCGTTGGTATACGCTACTCGGTTGCTGATTTTGGGAGTTGGGATGGCGGTGATTTGCGGTACGCTGCTGTCAGTGGTGAATGCTGTGAGTCGATCGAGTGTAGCGACACAAGAAACGCCCGCAGAGAAAAACCCAGCCGACAGCGCAGTTGCAGCCCCAGCGGCGCCAGAAGCCCTGCAATTGAATCAAGAATTAGCAGCTTTAAAAACGCAAGTTCAGGTGATAGCAACAGAAAATCCAACTTTAACAGCAGGAATATTTGTAGTTGATTTAGATACAGGAAGCTACCTAAATTTTAACGGCGATGCTGCTTTTGCTTCGGCGAGCACGATTAAAGTACCGATTTTAGTAGCTTTTTTCCAAGCAGTAGATGAAGGCAAAATCCAGTTAGATCAGATGCTGACGCTGAAACCAGAACATATTGTCGGCGGTTCTGGGGATATGCAAGACGATGCACCGGGTCAGAAATATTCGGCTTTGGAAGTTGCGAAAAAGATGATTGTTGTCAGCGACAATACGGCGACAAATATGATGGTTGAGTTGTTGGGAGGTGCTGAGGTTTTGAACCAGCATTTTATCAACTGGGGTTTGAGGGGGACGGTGCTGCGCAATAAGTTGCCGGATTTGGAGGGAACGAATACTACCAGCCCCAAGGATTTGATCAATATTATAGCTCAAGTCGATCGCGGAAATTTGGTTTCTGTCAAATCGCGCGATCGAATTTTGCAAATCATGCGCCAAACCAAAAACGATACTTTGCTACCGAGAGGCTTGGGCGAAGGAGCAGTGATTGCTCACAAAACTGGCAACATTAATACAATGCTAGCCGATGCGGGGATGGTAGATTTGCCCAACGGCAAGCGTTATTTAGTCGCAGTGATGGTGAAGCATCCGCCGGAAACCGAGAAACCCGCTCAAACATTGATTCGGGATATTTCTAAGATGAGTTACCGATATTTGAACGACGGCGAAACACCCGCCGAGTCCAAAGTTAAAATCAAAAATTAATTAATTAATTCACCCTAAAATAGGTTCGATCGTTCGGACTTCAGTCCTCGGATTTGGATGCGGACTGAAGTCCGAACGATCGAACCAATAAAAACCTCTAACTTCGAGGCTATTCAGACAATTTTTAACTCTTCCGGGTATGTTAGCACAAGTCCCGTAAAGTTTACAAACTATAAATGAGTTTGTATGATGAAACTAACCGCCCGAATTGCTTGTTTGCTAGCACTCTCAACCTTAGCCGTGGGAGTCTCCCCCGCCTTTAGCAATCCCCTTCGCTCTTCTCAAAGTGAATTCACAGATATTACAGTTACTTCCAATAACATCGAACTGAATCGAGCCAAAAACTTAGCCCGTCAAGCAGCAGAAAATGCTAACGGAGGCTTGGGACAATATCGAGCCGAAGCATCGATGCACGGTGCTTCCGCCGAATCGCCTTTTGTAGAAAATGGCGACGGTACTTGGACATTTACCTTTCAAGGTTACAAGCCCGGTTCCTCTGTCTATACAGTAGAGACGGTTGTGACTGTTTCCCAAGATGGAAGGATTAAAGTCGATTACAACGGGCGCATCCGCAACTCGTTGAATTTCCGGTAAAGTCAGCGCCCTGTCTGCTGGAGTCGCAGACAGGGCGGTGCTAGGGGTTAACTGAGCCGCGACCGGCTACCAGCTATCAAAGTACGATCGCACCTTGGGTGCAAGCTATCACAAAAATTGACCTCATCAACAAAAAGGTAGAGGGAATGTTCGGTTTATTTAAATATGCTAAAAACCATCACCTCAACTACTTAAGGCAATCACAAATACAGCGTTCGATCAAATCGTTAACCTTGAAACAAGCTGGCTACAAATTTTTAGCGCCACACCAACCCGCTTTTTTCTTTCACTCCGCTACGGCAATTTCATGCCAATTATTGAGATATGTTGGGAAGTTCGGTATCATCTTTCTGCAACTGCTCGTAGGTCAGGCGCGGCAGATCGAAGCGATCTGTGGTACGGCAATAATAAGACCCAGAGCCTAGTCTGCCGATCGCATCGAAGCCGAGGATATGCAGGCGATCGCCCAGCAGGCGATCGTCAATATGAAACATCACAACTTCCCCAATAAATAGCGTGTAAATTCCTAACGGTTGTTGACTGTGAAGCACGCATTCCAAACTGGCTCTGGCTTCAGCTACGCGAGGAACCTTAACCCGCTGCGATGGCGCCGAATGCAAACCAGCCGCTGCGAGTTCGCTTTCTGCTTTCGGGAAGTTTGCCGCAGAAATATTCATTGCAGCTAACAAATCTTCTGTGACCAAATTTACCAAAAACTCACTACTTGAACTGATATTTTTTCCTGTATCCTTCAGGGTGCCATCATCTTTATTTCCGATACTTACGATTAGGTATAAGGGGTCAGAACCCACGACGTTAAAAAAGCTAAAAGGTGCGAGATTGATTACCCAAGCGATCGGACGGGGAACCACAAGATTTGTCAACAGCTTGTAGTTATCTTGAGGAGTGTTGGAGTTCGGATCGATGTCCATGGTCAATAATCAGCTTTGTCTAGTACAAAAATTATAGCTCCCCCAACTTGTCGGCTAGATCCAAGGCTTCGTCCGAGCCTCTCAACATTTTCAGGGCGATCGCCGCCACTGGCCAAAACGCACTGCATTTTTAAGATATATGTCCGCAGCGCGATCGCACAGCAATCTAGGATATCTATTTGTCACTCTCGTTTTACCTCCCGTACAGTCCGCTCGCAACTCTATAGGATGCTGGTGTCCTTACTGAATAACTGTTTTAGGGAATATAAAAGTAGGTAAAAAACTTTTTTTGGTGTTTGTTAATTTATGTTATGTATATTTTTTACCTACTTTTAAATAAATAGGAAAAGTCAAGTTTTGTAAAGCAAGTTATGTGCAGTCACTCAGTAATAGTGAATCTTTAACAGATTTATCAAGATTCAACAAAGCAATGAATGAATAGGTAAGTTTTTATAAAGATTGAGATAAGAACTGGTAGAATGGCTACATAGTCGGATAACTTGGTAAAACCCGAAAAAGCTTTAAACTTTAAAGAAGGTGACCTCGATGAATCTGGAAGCTCTAAATATACTAACTGCTGAAAATTTACTTCCCTCCCAGGGGGATTTAGGAGCTAAATTTAGCAAGATCGATTTACCCAAAACTATTGACATGGGCGATCGCGCTAAAGTTAATGTAACCCTGACAAATCAAGGCTCCACACCCATCACAGGCCCCGTCACCGTCAAACTCTACGCTTCTACAGACGACGCGATCGATCGCGCCTCCGACGGCAAATTAGTCAACGATTGCTTGCTTACCTCCACCGTCCAACAAGTCAACTTGCAACCGGGACAATCCACAAAAGTTAAATTGAACTATGCCAACAATACCTCCGTTGGAGCTCCTGGGGCTTGCAATCTAATTGCCGAAATCGCTCAAAATAACGGCACCAAACAAATCTCGCAACTAATTTCTGCACCCGGAAGCGATGTAGTCATCGACTGGAACGCCACCGCTTTAAATGCGATCCAAGCTGAAGGGAAAGCGGGGCGCGGCGTGCCGCCTACTCTAGGATCGCGGTTGCTGGCGATTACCTCGCTCTCGGTTTACGATACAGTCAATGCGTTCGATCGCACGCACAACTCCTACGCTGTCAACACGCCCGCCCCTGTCGGCGCATCTCAAGAAGCAGCAGCCGCAGGCGCAGCCCACAAAGCGTTAGTGACGCTGCTACCAAATCAAAAAGCATTATTCGATCGACAACTCGCCCTATCCTTAGCAGAAATCAACGACACGCCACAAGCAGAAGCCGCTGGCGTCGCCTTTGGGAACTTCGTAGCCGACACCATCCTCGCCTCGCGCGCTAACGACGGTTCCAGCAACAACGCCCCTTATGTTCCCCCAGCCGGCGATTACGTTTGGCGGCCGAAAACAGAAGGCCCCAACAAAGGCGCGGTACTCGGCGCCAACTGGGGGAAAGTTAAGCCCTTTGCAATTCCCAACACCGCAGCATTTGCGCCAAACGGCTTAGATGGCGTACCCGGAACCGATCGCTTCGTGCAAGACTTAGAAGAAGTTCGACAGTTTGGCGGCAAAAACAGTACCGCAAACACCACCGTAACCCGGACTCCCGACCAAACCGAAATCGCTATTTTCTGGGCGGACGATCGCCCCGACACTTTCCGACCCTACGGACAATTAAACCAAATTGCCGAAGAAGTCGCCATGCGCGAGGAAACATCCATCTCCGAAAATGCCCGCTTGTTTGCTGAGTTGAACGTCGCTTTAGCCGATGCTGCGATCGTGGCCTGGGATGCCAAATACAACGGAAAAGTAATTCAACCGCGCCCTGATGACGTGATTACCGGCGGGTTTGCAGCTAAAAATGGTATTTCAGGAACCGTAACCGATCCGGAATGGGAACCCCTTCTCAATCCCACGCCCCCATTCCCAGATTACATTTCTGGACATTCGACTTTTGGCGGTGCATTTGCGGGAGTGATGACGAACTTTTTTGGTGAAAACTACTCGTTTACGGCAGTTTCCCAAGAAATGCCCGGTGTAACGCGCACTTACAACAGTTTTTACGATGCTGCTTACGATGATGCGATCGGTCGGGTTTACGGCGGCATTCACGTGCGCGAGGCGACGGTTGATGATGCGCTACCAACTGGTTTGGCGGTGGGTAATTTTGTTGCCCAAAACCTGTTTAAGACTGTGGTTTAACTGATACATATAGCGGTTATATTAATTCCGGTAGCATCGGGAATTAATGTTACCTACAATCAGGAAACAGCAGGGGTACATCTCAATGAATGCAAATATATTCGTAGGGGCGAAGCATTTCGGCAGTAAATCTCTGGTTCTCACTAATAAATTATCTGCCGAAATGCGAGAGCCCTTGCAAAATAGAAATGCACCCCACGGCAATGCCCTGTCCCTACAATTAATCGTGCTAGGGAAACTGCACTGTCGTCTCCTCTATATCGTTCCGGTACAACCGGAATTAATGTTACCAACTGTCAAAGTGCGTTATTTAACATTGTTTGAAACAGCGTATCCAAAGAAATCCCCGATGTTTTCGCCATCGCCGAAATCACGCTTGTTTTAGCAAAAGAGCAATACAGTCCTGCTTCCAAAAACCAAGGTTTACCGCTGGGATCGATGCGGAAATCAAAGAGACTGTAATGCTGACAGCCCAAGGCTACATGACATTTTTTAGCAGCCTCCCAAACCCTCTCTGTAATTGGATCGCTTGGATCGACTATCCATGATTTGTGATTATCCTTAGCAACCATCGTCAAGTCACCAGTTTCATCTCGTTTGAGCTTATCTTCATAACTCCGAATCGGCCGTTCATCCTTGTCCATCAGATACTCTTCTAGCGGTAAGCACACAAGCTGACCATCCTGAACAATAATGCCACATCTGACTTCTCTGCCGAGTTCAATAAATGATTCTACCAATACCCGATCTGAATAACCAAATGCTGTCTTCAAAGCAGAGTTATAATCAGAGGGATTTTTCACCAAGACTACCCCCAAAGAATTATCTGCATCCACAGGCTTGAGCACTGCGGGAGTAGCAATTGTGGGAGTATCTCCCGCACACAGCAATTCTCCTTTCGGTACGCTTACACCTGCTGCCGCCACCACCGCTTTTGCTTTCGCTTTGTTAGCAGTCAGCGCCATCACATCGGAAGTGTTACCGACGTAGGGAATGTTCAACAAATCAAACAAACCTCGATAGTATGTCATGCCCGGAAGGCAAAACATTTGTGGTAACATTACATCAATCTTGAGTTCTGTCAAAACCTGCACTGCTTCAGCCAAGGACAAGGGGTTGGCTAGGGCGAGATCCTCGCGACTCAGAGATTTCGGAAACCGCCACTGGCGATCGGGCGAAACGCAAGCAATATGAAATTCGTAAAGTGCTGCATTGGCGGTGAATTCCAGACAATTTTCGGCATAAAGCCGCGATAAATCGCAGTAAAAATCATCAACCGCAGACCCCACCAAATGCAAAACACGCAATACCGACATAATTAATCTCCCGCCAATTCGACAAGCTTACCGATATTAAAATCAATCCGAATCCAGCCTTTTAACTGCCGCAAATTTCCCAGCAACAACAACGGTATTTGCCAGTGATGAACCATCAAAAATGGGAGTGGATCGAACCATTCAAAAATCGCATCTTTGCCGCTACCAATGATTTGCAACCTGCGCCAAGTCTCAACCGGAGACCACAAATGCGTCACCAATCGCCAAATTTCATGGTAAATCCAATAGGTTGGGCGACTAGATTTCAACGGTTGAATTACCTCAGACAAAGGCTCAGTTTCTAAATAAGCTTTTGCGACATCGGGATGGTTGTAGAACATGGTGATCGCTGAATGAGTGCGAGGGTTGCACTCGATCGCATAAATGCGTCCATCATCATTGGCTTGAATGAAATCAAAGGAAACTTGCCCAGTTAAATTCAAACCACCCACAAACTGTCTCACCCACGCTTCGATTTCTGGATGCTCCACCATTTCATAATTAATCTGAAATGCTGACGACTTGCAACAACAATGCAGCCGCAGTTCCCCATCGCGGACTGTGCTGTGGGTGCAGTATTCTTGTCCGGGAATAAACGCTTGCATAATCCAAGGATTGCTTTGAGATATGGGCAAATCTTTGACAAATGCCGCTGTTTCTGCTGGTGTATTGCACGGTAGTTTAGTTAGGTCTAATCGGCGCACCGAGTCGTAGGGAATACTCTTAATAATGTATTTGCGCTCTTGCACAGAAAAATCAAAGTCTACTACCTGCTGCGGCCCTGTGATGCAGTAGGACTCAGGTACAGAAAGACCTAATGATTTTGCGACCGCGGAAAACTGAGATTTATCATCTAATTTCTGAACCATTTCTGGATCGACGTGCATGATTTCGCAATGAGGCGAAAGTGCTTTTTTAGCTAAAGCATCGTAATAACTGGCAACTGGACTACAAACGGGTACGTAAACATCTACCCTTTCTTTTTGCACAATTTCTAAGAGTGCATTAATGTAGTCTGGAGATTGAGGATTCGGTACTGTATAAAACTTGTCCACTGCCCAAGAAAATCGATGCCCGGTTAACCAGTATTTGTGTGCTTCTACCAATATTACCCGATGACCAGCCCGATCGAACGATCGCGCTAACTGCAAGGCCTTGGTCATCTTCCCACCGCTGACTAGAATTGTTTTGGGATTGGCGGCGACTGTCCTAGACTGAAACGGTTTAACTAAAATTGCCGCCAGCAGGGCGATCGTCGTTACAGCGACATTCAGCGGCAGCACTAACAGCAGCAGACTGAGAGTTGCGACTGTTTTTACTGAATTTTGCAGCCACCCGTTACCTGCGATTATTTGACGCTGAGGCCCCGTCCCTGCGATCGATATTTTTTGCGTCATCCTTTCTTGATCACCCCGAATAAAATTGGTTTGTAGTGAGGACTTTAGTCCTCTTAATTACCTAGGCTCATTGCATAAATTTTCGATCGATCCCGAAACCGCAGATTTAAGGCAGATCGACACAGATCGACGCAGATAGTTTCAAAAATTGAGAGCGAGTAAGAGTGTTTGTAGTGAGGACTTTAGTCCGCATTCATGAAGGACTGAAGTCCTCACTACAAACCTATTTGATTGCTCGGTGTAGGAATGTCACCTAAACTCGGCGAATCAGCGTGAGTCCATCTCTCACAGGAAGCAGCACCTGCTCGATCCGAGGATCGTCTACAACTGCTTGGTTGAATTTGGCGATCGCGCGGCCGTTAGCAGTAGCCTCACCTGATAGATAAGGCTGCCCCTGCATCAAGGTATTGTCTACACAAATCAAAGCATTAGGTGCTAGCAGATTGGTGTCTAGCAACAGGTTCAAATAGTCTACATATCCAGCCTTGTCGGCATCAATAAAGACCAAATCGAACACCTGACTTTTGTCGGCGGCTAACTGTTTGAGAGTCAACAGCGCTGGAGCAACCTTGACCGAAATTTTGTGGCCGTGGGGAGACTCTTTAAAACATTGCTGAGCAAACTCGGCAACATAGGCATCTACCTCACAAGCAACTACTTCGCCATCATCGGGTAGCGCTTCGGCCATAGCCAGGGCAGAGTAGCCGGTAAACATACCGATTTCTAAGACTCGCTTCGCCCGAGTTAAATGCACAAAAAATTTGAGAGTTTGACCTTCGAGATGCCCGGAGAGCATTTCTTGCTCTAACTGTTGTACAGTCTCACTGTCGGAAAACCGCTTGCTCCAATTTTCTGCTTGGGTGCGCTTAACCAAGGCTGCCAAGGCCGGAGACTCCGGTGTTGTACAGCTATTGATGTAAGGATCTAACCCACTTGCTAACTCACAGGCTTGTCGCAATTGTGACTTGAGATTTGCATCAACGCTATCTAACGCTTCTATTTGCTGTGTGAGATGTTCAAGTTGTGCCGCCAGGATGCCTAGCGGTGTCACAGCTCTAGGGGCTACTGTCACGCTTTTGCCCCTGCTGCGATCGGAGCGCTAGCCGTGTCTAACGACATATACATATCTTCACCATCTCCACCGCGAGCATAACCACGACAGATTTCTTTGTGGATTGCCAGGGTTTCATCCAACTCAGCCCGGGTCAAATCGTTCATGAAAACACAACTGCCGATCGGCTTGGGAACTGCTGCCCGCACCAAACCATCGCGTGTGCGACTGATAGATTCTGTGGCTTTCCACAACAATTCAGAGGTGAGATAGGGGCTATCAATTGCCAAACCGATGCGGCTCATTAATCCTAGAATGCGATCGCGATCGAGGATCGAAATATAGCCTCGGTGCTGAGCAATAGTCGCCGAGAATGCCATATCAATGTTCACACTATGACCGTGGAACATCGGAATCTCCGGCGTTAGTTCCAGGGTAGGACTCCAGGTATGACCGTATGCAATTACGCGATCGAGATCGAGCTCGTGCAAGTTAGGCACTTCCAGCCCCAACATAGTGTTAATCGCATCATAAGTAACCTTATGAGCCACCTCGCGGAGTTCAGCAGTCCCGTTCAAGTAGCCAAAGTGAGTATGCAAAAGCGCTTCGCCGTGCTTTTCTAACAGCTCAAAAATTTCGCTGTTGGCCACGACAGCAATCTTGATCAACTCTGCCATCCCGTTACGCACCTGATCCACAGGCAGCGTTTTCAAGAAGGAGAAGTCTAAAATCACCTTTCCAGAAGCGTGATAAGCACCCAATCGATTCTTTAACTTACCGTGGTTGACAGCGACTTTGATCGCAACACTCGCATCAATCAACCCAATCAGCGTCGTGGGGACTCGAATATAGTTAGTGCGGCGGCGGTAGGTGGAACAGGCAAAGCCAGCCACATCTGTAGTTAAACCACCGCCAACGACCAAAACAGGCTCTTTGCGCACCAGCCCAAAGTCTGCAAACGCATCAACGATCCGCTCAAAAGTCCGTAGCGTTTTATCAGTCTCTTTGATTGTTACGGGAAAGACTGTTAAGTCAATCTCGTGATGCTGGAAATAAGCGTGCATCTGCTGGCCGTACAAACCGTAGACTGTCTTGTCTACGACCATTAAACAGCGCCCGAAGTGACGGTAGCTCTCTGCAATTTCAGAGTTCTCAAGTCCAAAGGCTCCATCCACGTATAGCAAGCTGAAGTCAATCTTTTCATATCCCTCGACATGAAAGGCTTTCTCGGTAGCCCTAAAAGTTGCTTGGACGTTACCCATGAGATGTTCCTGATATCTTGACATTACATAACTTAACATTATTTTTAATTTCGATCGCGAGAATCCAATTCTTCAGCCAGTTTTTATTTGTAATTCTACTGATGGCCCAGATCCCGTTTTTTTACCACGGCAAACTAAAAATCTCATGTCAAGATCCAAGTCCTAGGTGACGCCAAAATAACTTTTGAGAACAGCTATATAGTCAGCAACTATACAGCAGATTCCAGGTCGATCGAGTACCGCCCGAACTCCAAATTAGTTTCTTGGTATTTCACTTACCTAATGAGTGCTATATGTTACACAACGTTTGTTTAAAATCGCTGCTTTGTACCGAGTATAAACTTGATGTCGCCGTCGTCGCTAACACCCACATCTAAGCGAATTAATCCCAAGGACGATCGCACCCTGACACCCAAACCAACACCAGCGCCAGTCCCAGGTTTATTCCTCACCGAAGCCGGCTTTCCCAACACGCTGTTACCCGTCCCCAAATCCGACGCAAAATCAATAAACAGCACGCCGCCTACATCCTGCCCCACCGGAAACCGATACTCGCCGTTCGCCAAAAAATAACTCCGCCCGCTACCAATTTCCCCGCCGTCGTAACCCCGCACAGAATTGCGGCCGCCGAGTCGAAACGCTTCCGTTGGTGGCAAATCTCCGATTACAGTGCCACCTTGCAAGTTAAAAGCCAGCATTTCCGGCAAAGTTTCCGACTCGCTGATACCCAGCAAAGTTGCTGGTACGTAATGTATATAATTTGCCAACAAACGGTTGCTCACAATGTTACCGCGCCCGAGAGGTATCGACTGCTCGGTGCTGAGGCGCAGAATCGAGCCGCTGGTTGGGTTGAAGGGATTGTTTCGCCGATCGCGCACTGCGCCAAAAGAAACAGTATATAACTCGTCAACGCCCGCACCGCTGAATGTGAGAGGATTGCCCAGTTCGTCGCGGCGGGCAATATTTAAGTTGCGATCGCGCGTGCTGATATTGGTATAATTGAGTCCCAAAGTTCCGCGCCAATCGCCCAAAGGTCGCGTAACAGCGAGATTTCCCCCCATCCGAATTTCCCGAACTCGATCGCCATTGGGCAAATTAATATCTTTGTTGAAAATTTCCGAAATTCTGCGATCGCCAAAAGCTCTCACACTGTATCCCAAACGGTCATCGGCGGCAACGTAAGGGCTGACAAACTGGACATCGTACTCGATACCTCGGAGACTCGGCGCAATTTCCAGCGACAGCCGCTGCGGGTTTGTCCCAAAAGTGCGATCGACATAGGAAAGAGGAACAGCAACACCAACATCATCACTCAGAGTAACACTCGCCCCAACAGAACGAGCCGATCGCTCTTCGACATTGTAAATTACATTAATATCCGTCCCCGCTGCTTCAGTAGAAACCGTCACCTTGTCAAACAATCCCAACTGCTGCAACTGTTGTAAGTCTAGTCGTACAACTTCCGGGCTGTAATTATCCCCCGCCTTGAGTTTGAGCTCGCCTCGGATAAAATCTTCCGAAACTCTGCCTTTAATCGGATTCCCCTTTCGATCGACAGCTTCGCCTTTGGAATTGACAAAGCGAATTTTTACCTCGGCGACATAAACGCCCTCAGGATTTGGCACTTGACTGATTTGTGCAGTACCGCCTAGCTGTTGCGCGTTGCGGTTGACTGCTTCGGGGATTTCGGCTTTCGTGGCGATCGTCCCGGGAGTTGGTAACACAGATGTAAAATCTTTATGGCGATCTGACTTAACAGAGGGCGCTTCCCTACCCGATAGCTGCGCCGCACCTGCGAGCTCATCGGATTTCGGTAAATCCTCCGCAGTTAGACTCACCTCATCCGATTGGTGACTATTTAAGACTGGAACCGATAACAAATGTCGCTGGTTGTCCAGTCTCGATCCCCCTAAATCCCCCTGAATTCGGGGGACTTTGAGAATATCTGTTGTCCCCCCCCCATTGAGGGAGACTTGGAGAATATCTCTTGTCCCCCCCTTATTAAGGGGGGTTAGGGGGGA
>NZ_JAUBOJ010000106.1:0-18281 GCF_036700185.1 Microcoleus sp. BM001215392
CCCCTTTGGGGGCTGGGGGGGGTTAGATTCCAAATCACCCGACCAATTCCCCTCCAACAAATCGCGAATTGTAATAAAATTGTGCAAAGACTTAGACATCTTTCTGCCATTAACAGTCACAAAAGCATTGTGCATCCAATAATTAGCCAGAGACTTGCCCGTCGCGGCTTCTGATTGAGCAATTTCGTTTTCGTGATGGGGAAAAGTTAAATCGGAACCACCGCAGTGAATATCAATAGTTTCGCCCAAGCAATCGCGCACCATCGCCGAACATTCAATGTGCCATCCGGGGCGACCTTTTCCCCAGGATGATTCCCAAAAAGGTTCACCAGGTTTAGCGCTTTTCCACAAAGCAAAATCTGATGAATCTTGCTTTTTTTGAGCTTCTATTTCGGCGGTTTCCAATCTGCCGCTAGCCCCTGCTTCCATTTCTTCTAACTTGCGGCCGGAAAGTTTTCCGTAGTTGTCAAACTTGCGAACGCTGTAGTAAACGTCACCGCTGTTGGCATAAGCAAAACCTTTGTTTTCTAACTCGTGAATCAGCCGTTTGATGCCGTCGATTGAGTGGGTGGCGCGGGGATATTCATCGGCCCTGAGAATATTGAGTTTGTCCATGTCCGCAAAATATTCGTCAATGAAGCGTTGGGCTACGGCTTCCATTGTGGAATTTGTCTCGCGGGCGCGATCGAGAATCTTGTCATCAATATCGGTAAAATTCTGCACGTAGCGAACATCGTATCCGCGCCACATCAGATAGCGGCGCACCATGTCCCACACAATATAAGCGCGGGCGTGGCCGACATGGCAGTAATCGTACACCGTAACGCCGCAGCAGTACATCAGCACCTTTCCTGGTGCGATCGGCTCAAAAGGTGATTCGCGGCGGGTCAAGCTGTTGTAAAGCGTTAGGGGCATGGGATTTGAGATTTGGGATTGATGTACCTACCTACTTATTATATTGCGGTTGGTGAATCTTTCGGTGTTGCGAAATACTCGGCGGTTGAAACCGCAGCTATACAAGCAAAGTCGGCCTCCGCCGACTGAGAGATAATTATCGAGGATTTAGAAGGATTACCAAACATCTGTTAAATCTAAGACAAATCCCGGCAACACATCTTCCCCGGATAAAGTCCTGGGACGATCTAATATTTCCACATCCTGATTTTGTCTGTATATCTCTACTTTCTTATTTTTGCGATCGATTAACCAACCCAAACGAGCTCCATTTGCCATGTATTCCCGCATTTTTTCCCGCAATGGTTCCAGGTTGTCAGACTTAGAGCGCAATTCTACAACAAAATCGGGACAAATGGGAGCAAAACCTTCTTGTTCTTTGGTTGTGAGGGCTTGCCACCGTTCTAATTTAACCCAGGAGGCATCTGGGGAGCGATCGGCATCATTGGGCAGTCTAAAACCGCTAGAAGAGTTAAATGCTACTCCCAGCTTGGTTTGGCGATTCCACAGCCAGAGTTGTCCTTCAATATCTAGGTTTCGATTGCCTGTCTCGCTTCCTGTGGGCGGCATCACGATTAATTCTCCTGTAGCACTTCTTTCTAGCCTTAAGTCACGGTTGACGGCAGCAATTTGCTGGAACTGTTCGTGAGTTACTTTGAAGGTTTGGGGAATGGTAATGGTGGTTTTGAGCATATTGTGCGGCCTCGCGATCGGCTATCACCTATTCTATTGTGTCACAAAAGCTTGCAAGGTTATATCGGCTTTTTAAAGTAACCTTGTACTAATTCTACAACGAAGGTAATAGCTGATGAAGAAAAATATCTGGATTAACATTTTAGAAGCAAATAAATTGATGCGATCGCCTGATGAAGTTACAGCTTTTGAAAATGCTTTAGCCTCACTTGCCGATCGTCCTCAAAATGAAGATTTGCCAGATTTACATCTGATTTTAGACGATCGCTGCGAACAGCCAGAAGTCATGTTTGGTTTGATTCATTTTCTGGAATCTTTTGATGTGTTCGCACAGATGCAAGCATTTGTGACAGTTGTACCGCAATTAATGCTCGTTGCTTCGGAATGGACGAGAATCCTTCACACCAGCATTTTGAATGATGATGATGCTTGTCGTTTGTATCGAGATATTTTGCATTATTCATTGAACACCCAAGAACCTAATTTTGTTCGTCAATTGCTAGAAGAAAGCGCTAGTTACCATTTAAATAAGCGGGAACCAAAATTAGAGTTAGCTAGGTAAGGACGATTCATTCCGATCGCCCCCACCCACCGAACCCATCAAAAGCCACCAACACGATATGTCATCAAATCCTGACATTCGCTTCAACACCGATCCCCCAAATCCCCAATTTGTCAAAGTTTCCTGACATATTGATCCCCAAATCCCCGAAAATGCGTATAAGTACCCATGATTGAGGCAAAAGACCCCTTGACCAGAGCGGGTGTTGTCTGCAAGATTAAGTCATGACAAAGCGATCCCAAAGAAATGCTTTGATTGAGTAACTTTGGGAGTCAGATAGCGCGTGTGCTGCTGGCACAGCGTTGCTAGCAGCACCGATCGCACTCGCAAAATCGATCTTGTTTGTCAATCAAGAATCGATAGATAAAGCTTTATTTAGATCGGACGGTGCGCGCAGAAGCCAATAAGTCAGAACCCCCGATCGCAATTGGGGACAAGACAAGGTAAAAACCAGCAAGGCTTCAAAGGTTGGAGAGATTCAGAAGCTCGATCGTACTTGTATTTAAAAGAGTTTCTAACTCAAAAAGTCAACACATTAGTGTTGAATCGAAAAATCTAACCCGCCATCCCAAATTAGTGGAGAATAAACTCATGGCAAAAGAACGCCCACCATTAGAAGAGATGACTTTGCGACAACTCCGCAGAGTTGCTAGCGAATGTGGAGTCTCTCGCTACAGCCGGATGCGGAAATCGCAACTTCTGGCATCAATTCAAGAAATTCAGCGCAACAAGTTTTCATACAGTCCATCTCGCAAACTAGAGGCACAAGAAGCAGTGGAAGCAGCAAAGTTTGAACTAGGTCAAGAAGATAGAACAGGCGGTTCTCTGGCCTCTGTAGATGAAGGTTTAGCAGATTTGCCCAACGGCTACGGCGAAAGCCGGGTGGTTTTGATGCCCCGCGATCCAGAATGGGCCTACACCTACTGGGATATCCCGAACGATCGCAAAGAAGAATTGCGCCGCCAAGGCGGACAGCAACTAGCCCTGCGGATCTACGACGTTACAGATGTTAACCTCGAAATCCAAAGCCCCCACAGCATTCAAGAATATCCCTGCGACGAACTGGCGCGGGAATGGTACGTGCCAATCCCGGTTAGCGATCGCGATTATGCGATCGACATCGGCTACCGCTGTGCAGATGGCCGTTGGTTAGTGTTAGCGCGATCGGCCCAAGTCCGAGTCCCACCCATCTATCCCAGCGACTGGATTGAAGACCAATTTATCACCCTCGACTGGGAAGAAGACTTGGCCGGCCAAACCTTCGCCGAACTCGTTCCCCCAGCCAAGAAAATCGCCAAAGCAACCAACGGCGCGAGTGTTGGTTACAGCAGCGGTAACGCCATCTACGAACAAATCTTCGGCATGGCAGAATCGGCCGAATCGATGCGCGTAGCAGGTTCGATCTTCGGTTCGATGCAGCACGTCGCAGGTTCCATCCAGCAAGCAGCTATCCACGAACAAGCTTTGAGTTCCTACGTGTTCCCCTCCGGCGTCGGAATGTGGGCTGGGGCCGGGATGTCCGGCCTCACCGCGTCCGGTGTCGGAATGTCCGGTGTCGGAATGTCCGGCCTCACCGCGTCGGGTGTCGGAATGTCTGGCCTCACCATGTCCGGTGTCGGAATGTCCGGCCTCACTGCGTCGGGTGTCGGGATGTCCGGCCTCACCATGTCCGGTGTCGGTATGTCCGGTGTCGGTATGTCGGGAGTTGGCTTTGGCGCCCCGATGCGCCCCCGGCAGTTCTGGTTAGTTGCTGATGCTGAACTGATCGTCTACGGCGCTACCGAGCCCGACGCCACCGTCTACGTAGGCGGACAGCCGATTAAACTCAATGCTGACGGCACTTTCCGCTTCCAGATGTCATTCCAAGACGGCTTGATCGACTATCCGATTTTTGCAGTAGCAGCCGACGGCGAACAAAACCGCGCTGTCCACATGAAATTCAACCGCGAAACCCCTGAACGGCGCACCAATACCAAGGAAGATGCTGTTGTGGAATGGTTGGGCTAATCGTAAAGGTCGATCGCGATCGGGTTAGGCGTGCAGGTTTGTGCCAATTTTTTAACCATCACAAGGTCTAACCGGAGCAAATGGCGATTTGTTAGGGTTAATTCCAGACAACAACCCATAACACCCCCTATACACCGTTCTCCTATTTTGAGGAGCGGTGTTTTTTGTATTTAGAAGGAAGATTTGACAGTTGACCTGTGACAGTTGACAGAAGGAAGAAGGAAGAAGAATGATTTATTTGTAGGGTGCGCGAGGGCGAGAAATCTTTAAATCCACACTTAGAGACTATGACTCACGCACCGGGAGCATCTCAGTTTTGCATTAGTGCGAGCGTCCCCGCTCGCGTATTTATAGAATACGCGAGCGGGGACGCTCGCACTATAATATAAAAAAATGCTTTTTACAAAACTGAGATGCTCCCAAACTTTATTTACAGTCATACCTCATGTTTATGATAAAGGCTATAGCCTTTATCATAAAGGTGAGGTATGACTGACAGCTTACATAACCGCTTAAACTAAGAGGGCTCGCATCCCAACAACGTACCTCATCTTATCGCACCAATGCCCTATTTAAAATTAGTCAACACCCCATAAATCGCCCAAATTGCCATCGCCCGCAAATAGTGACTCGCCCGAAAAGTCCCCCCAGCCGTAATCGCTTCCGGCGTCCGAAACTGCAACCCATTCTGATAAATCTGCTTCACCACCGCATCCGTCAACTTAAACGCTTTCTCCTCCATACCCATCTGTACCAAAAAAGCCGCCAACCCAAAATTAATCCCCGTCCAAACTTCCAAAGGATGAGTCGCATTCGGATTTTCCGGCGAACCGTTCAGCATCACCCCATTTGCCGCACCGAACTCACCATCATTGAATTTTAAGAAACAAGATTCATACACTGTTTCTAAAGCGCTGACTGCACATTCTGGCGGCACAATATCCGGCAATCCCAACAGTTTTGCATAAAATTGACCGCACAATTGGTCGGCCATCACTACTTCCGAATTACTCTCGGTGTCCAAACGATAATATTGACCGTTCCACAGTTTTTCTTGATAGCTAGGTCTTGCTTGTAGCAGCCAACTGTGATATAATGCAATCTTCTCTTGCGGATTCGGAAGTATCTCCGGTGCTGCATCTTCTAATATTTCGCCGATCGCGATCGCACTCTCCAGCGCCGCCAGCCACAAACCCCCGCAATACGCACTAATTCCCCGCATTTGCCAATCATCAAACGTCTGATCCGGCGCACCCGAATTCTCAGGAATGCCGTCCCCATCCCGATCAAAAGTTTTCAGATAAGCCAAAGCCTCAACAATCGCCGACCAACACTCTTGCAAAAACTCACAATCTGTGCCACCAGTCAACAGGAAATCCCGATAAACCTGCAACACAAAATCGCAAGGTAAATCCTTCCACAAATTGCAATCTTGATAGCTAGTATAATTGGTTTTTTCCCAAGGATGTTCGTTGGGAGCACCCAAATCGTGCGGCGTCGCACCGACAGCTTTTCTAATAGCCGCAGCTTGATTCCAACCAATAACTCGCGGAGTATCGTCACCAGCCGAAATTGCCCTAGCAAAGGCAATCATTACCGACTTTTCCAAGTCAGGCCACAGCATCAACAAAGCAAAAGAACCGTAAAGCCGCACGTCCAAACTTTCGTACCAGCGGTAATCAAGACACTCCAAAACCCCAAATTGACCCTTCGGATCGCGTTCATCAGCCGCACTCCAGAGACTACCGCCCTGAGTTAAAATGTACAACTCATTAAACAGCGCCATTTTAAAACTATCCGACAAATCAGTCCGTTCTAAAATCGGTTTTTGCCAAGCTTCAATACTTTCGCGCCAAGTATCCGAATGCTTCATCGCCGTGCGAATCATCGGCCACACATTTTTGCCATTTCGCCCGAAGAAATCGGTATAACGGCGGTAGTAAGAAACTCCCGATGCAAACTCAGTAACGGGCAAATCCCAAGCTATGATAAAGGGGATTTTGCGAGTTTTGCCTGGTCTAATTGTAAACCGAACTGCGATCGCACAAGCCAACTGTTCTCCTGGGGCGGCGGCTGTCTCATCTTTGTCATCCAACAAGAAACCTTCCGCAGCAAAGTGTCGCCAAATATCATCGCCGTCCCCCGCCGGATTCCAGCGAGTCTGATAGAATACTTCTACCGCCGGATTGGTAATAGTTGCGATCGCCCACTGTCCCTCCCCTTCTTGCGGTTCATCATCAGCCGTCAACCGCGTCATCACGCAACCGAAACGGTGAAAATCTTCCACCAACAAATTCATATTTCCGGCACTTTCTCCCCACCGGGGTTTATAGTCATAAAATGGACTGCCATCATCTCGCACCTTGACTTCCGGCGACTTGTTGGCATTAGTAAACCAGCCGACAATATTCTGCCAAGTCAGCATGATGCTGAGAGTAATCGGCGCATCTGTAGGATTGTGCGCCACCCATTCAAACATGGCGACTGGGTAACTGCTTTCTTGATAATTATTCGGCAAAATTGGCGAAAATTGCTCGCAGCTTAATTGAGCCTGAAATACATTTTCGTAAACATACCAACTGCGCGGATACAAAGCATGATAAGTCCCCGAATTTGATTCTTTCCCTCTCGCTTCTTTCTTCTGTTTCCCATCCGTTACATCCGTTACATCCGTTACATCCGTTACATCCGTTACAAAATCCGCTGCCGAACTTCCTTCCCCTGGATACCATTGCCAACTAAATAAACTGCCATCTTTCGGCGGTTCGGTGGACAGTGCATAGGCTTGTTTTTTGCCTTTTGTTTCTTCAAATATGCTGAACTGACAAGCTGGTAAACTGCGAAAAATGTGTTCGCCGCCGTCGATGTGCCAAAGGTTGAAGTCTCCGCGGGACGATCGCCCGATGCACCCAGCCCCAAAACCACCTAGAGGCATTCCGTGCCAGGGGCCGTCGTCAAGATTGCTGGCGTAGCGGACTGTGTAGGGATTGTCCCAACCGAGGCCAATGGCGCGTTTCCAGGTGTGTGGGGGGATGTTTGGATGGGATGTGCGATCGTTCATGATTTGATTTTGGTGGCAAGGGCGATCGGTGGGATTCCGGCAGAGCTTTAATAGTATATAAGACTTGCGCAAAAAACGCGGTTTATGATTTAGATTTTAGATTTTAGATTGCAGCCAGCCACTCGATCGGGGCAGAATATCACCTAAGCTTAGATTGACAAACTCCGCAGCTATCGTTTAACATTTAATTAGATGCTAATTTAACGTCATTATTATGATTAACCTTTCAAGAGACATACATTCTCTCACCGATTTCAAACGTAATACGACTGAGTTTTTGCAGCGGCTCAAGCAAACAAAACATCCTGTAGTTCTCACTGTCAACGGGAAAGCAGAGTTAGTTGTTCAAGATGCTGAATCGTATCAGAAGCTTTTAGATGCAGTTGAGTTATTAGAGACTTTAAAGGGGATTAAACTGGGTTTGGCACAAATGGATCGAGAAGAAGGAAAAAAAGCGGAAGATTTTTTGAATCAACTGTTTGATAAGTTAGACAGTTAGCCATGAATCAGAAATATCAAGTCATATCGTTTTCGGTTGCATTGTCAGTCCTGGACGCGCTTCGATCGAAGAAACCGGGTTTTTAACCGAATCTGCGGGTTGTGACGATTATTTCGGAAAAAACCCGGTTTCTGGACCCCATGCGTAAGTCCTGAAATTGAATTAATCGAGCTTATCGATCGATTATACAAAACTTAGGTAAATATCTGTAAACACAAAACTACTTTTTTGTCAAGACTGACAGAAGTAGAAATTTTTCTGCCTGAGAAACCCGACTTCTTCAATTGGATTTCTCCATGTAAAACATCCTGATGACTCTGCCTGAGAGTCGGAATTGATACTATACATACAAATAAATCTTAAACATGAAACTAAATTTGGCAATCCCTGGATTATTGATCGCGCTGTTAGTTGGCTGTAACGATACTACTACAGTTGCAACATCAGCATCACCAAGCGCCACACCCAGTCCGACAACCACTCCGGTAGTACCTGAAAAAACACCAACACCCAGCCCGACAACCACTCCGGTAGTATCTGAAAAAACACCAACATCCACACCCACAGCCACAAATTTACCTAATCTTTTTGATAGCGATTCATTCCCTAAAGCAAGTTGTGGCGATACAATGCCAACTGACAGGAAAACAGATACAGTTAAGTTGTATCCAGTATTCGTCGATTACAGCGACAGTAATTTACAAACTATTAAGACTAATTATTGTAGAGATGCTTTAAAAATAACCACAAAAGATAAGGGCAAATACGTTATACAAGTCGCATCTTTCACTGACGAAAAACGTGTTAATCAATTTAAAGAATTTCTGGCACGTAAGCTAGGGAGTACCAGTGTAGAGGTAGGTGAGGCTACCGTCATAGGTGCTAAGCCAATACCAAAATCTACTAAAGATGTAGCTAAAGCTGCACAACCCACAGGTGATCAAGAAAGTCAAGATAAAAAAGCTGACAATTCACCATACGCGATCGGCAAAGCCGCAAAACTAACGTCTGCTCAAATTAAAGAATTAATAGAAATGGAAAAGCACAAGTCTTATATTAGATCTGGAACTAAAGAAGTTAAATCAAGATTTGTTGTCCCAACCTATATTCCTCCTGGATTTCAGGTTAGTGGCTTTCGTACAGCCGATGACGACGGTCATGGCGGACTAAGATATCGCATTGATTATTGCAATTCAAGTAAGTTTTGCTTTGCAGTTGTAGGTGGTATTCAGCATGACATAGGTGAGTCACCTCTCAGTTTTGAAATAGTTAAAAATATCTCTTCGCCAGCTTTGGGTAAAGTTGAGTTAGGATATACAAATTATGACGGAACAAACAATAAGCCGTATATAGCATTTACAGGTCCTATGAATCGCTTTGTAAAAGATAATAATTTTTATGTGTTTCTGTCTGCTGGTGGCTATCTTAACCAGGACGATCAAACCATCAGTTTGAATGAGGCCACCAAAATTGTTGAATCACTCCAATACCTGAATCCTTAACCTGATCTGAAAACCAATATGAAACTAAATACATTGATAATTGGACTCTTGATTGCATTTTTAGTAGCTTGCGATCGAACTCAGACTAACTCTAAAGTACCGCCAACACCACAACCGCAAAAAGTCGATCGATCGCCAAAGACGAAAACCAGTCAACCCACGAATCCTTTCGATAGCGTTTCGTTCCCGCAAGCAAGTTGTGGTGATAAACTACCCAAGGATGCCAAAGCAGATAATTTCAAGACTTATCCTGTTTGGATTCATCATTACAGTACGAATGTTAATTTAGAAATTGTCAAATCTAAATTTTGTGGAGATGCTGATTACAAAACTAGGATAGACAAAGGAGGGACATTTATCCGAATAGCCTATTTTTATAGTCAGGAACGTGCACATCAATTTCAACAATTTCTAGTTCCTAAGCTGGGTAGTGCTGAAGTAGGAGAACCTATTGTCATTACTACTAAGCTGAAATCTCAGCCGACAAAAGATGCTGTAGCTAAAGCTGCACAATTAACACCACAGCAAGTAGAACAGTTGAAAAATATTATATTCAAAAACACTCAGGGTAAACCACACAAAGTTGAGGCGATTTTACCGACTTATCTTCCCCCAGGATTTAAAATTCATAGCTTTAAACTTGAAGTGTCTCCTACAGATCCATACGGCTATGGTGTCAAATATGAAATTGCTTATAAAAATGCTAGTAATGATAGTTTTAAAATCACGACTGTTGCACCTGGCCCTGGTGCGGGACCACCTCCTTATGCCCCGAAACTTAAAGCAGTTAATTCACCTGCTTTTGGTGAGGTGATTATTGGATACAAAGAATTTGATAAAACTTCTGATAAGTCTTCTATAGAAGTCATTATCAGAGCCTATCCACCAGAGGCAAGCAATATATCGGAAAATACTCCCTCGGACGGTGGAAGTTCTGCGTGGATTTATAATTTACATTCGGATACTCTAAGTCTTGCAGAAGCCACAAAAATTGTTGAGTCTCTCTCGTATCTGTATCCAAATGAACCACGCAATCTAAGGTTTTGGAATGACCTTAGCAACGATCCGGAGTGGGCACCGCAATAGTAGGTTGACTTAAGGAAAGAAACCCAACATTCATTTTTCGGCAACCGTTGGGTTTCAATTAGTTCAAGCCAATCTACAGAATGTTGATAATTCATTTAGGATTGCTATCTTTATTACGGCATACTTTCAATTTATCCTTTGCTTGCCCAGAATTTTCAAGATATCCTTTAAGCCAGTCACAGCCTTCAGCCAACAATTGATCTAGATCCTTAACCGCCCATGACTGCAACTGACCGCTATCACCACCGGCAACAATTGAGCGTCCATCAGCGCTAAAACTGATATCCCAAACAGAACCTTTTTCAATTTTAAACTCAAAAACTTGCCGTCCCAGCCAGTCCCAAAGTTTAACCGTCCCATCCTTTCCTCCAGTCGCAATATACTTACCATCAGAGCTAAAAGCTACAGCTTGAATTTCTCTTTGATAACTAAATAATTTAAGTTTTTCTTGACCTGATAAATCCCAAACTTTAAGTTGACTATTGTCATCTGCTGTAGCCAGGTATTTTCCATCTGAACTAAAACTCAAACTCCGAATCTTTCCTTGATCTCCAGACCAGATTTTAATTTTGTTCACTTTATTATCAGACAACTTCCATAGTCCAATAGTGCCGTCCCATGCACCAGTAGCTATAAGCTCTTGTTTGGGATGAAAGCTAACTTGATACACTAAATCTTTATGGCCTTCTAACGTTGCAATTTTTTGGGCAATTTTTTCACCATCCCAACTCCAAATTTTAGGCGTTTGATTTGATCCTGTTATAGCAATATACTTTCCATCTGAACTGAAACTGAGACTAGAAATAAAATAATTGCCTTGCTTTTCTTTCAATGGTCTGACTAACTGTCCCGATAAATCCCAAATTTTAGCGATTCCATCTTCTCCACCTGAAATCAAAAACTTGCTATCTGGACTAAACGTTATACTCAAAACACGACCTCTATTAT
Organism: Microcoleus sp. BM001215392; assembly: GCF_036700185.1. Lineage (NCBI taxonomy): Bacteria > Bacillati > Cyanobacteriota > Cyanophyceae > Oscillatoriales > Microcoleaceae > Microcoleus > Microcoleus sp. BM001215392. Next base: position 11,313 of record NZ_JAUBOJ010000106.1, read on the forward strand.
CAGCTTTAAATTCTTTACCTATCTGCTTATTAGTAGACAAGTCCCACAATCTGACAAAACCATTATTGTCTCCAGAGGCCATTCGCGTTCCATCATGGCTGATACTCAGAGTATTGACATCGCTTTGATGACCTTTAAATTCAGTCGTTTGAGTAGTTTGTTGATCTGATAAATTCCAAATTCTAGTTTTACCATCTTTCCCCGCAGTAGCAAGATACTTACTGTCGGGACTAAAACTTGCAGTTAAGACCGATCTTTCATGCCCCTGAAAATTATAAATTTCTTTTCCTGATGCTGCATCCCATACTTTAGCTGTGCCATCATCGGAAGTTGTAACTAACTGTTTACCATCAGGACTAAAATCAACAAAACTGACGAGTTCATTGTGTCCTTCCAATTTTCTCTGTTCCTGTCCTGATAGATTCCAAATACGTGGGCTCTTATCTTCCCCAGCCGTAGCAAACAATTTTCCATCTGGGCTAAATCTGACACTAAGAACAGCTTTACCTTTGTGCGGCGTGATTTTAGATAGTTCTTTGCCAGCAGATAAATCCCAAAGTCTGACGGTACCATCATCAGCAGCAGTGGCGATTGTCTTCCGATCTGAGCTAAAAGTTATGCTTGTAATTTTGTCGCTCTCTTTGTATCCTTTTAATGTTATAGGTAGCTGCTTGCCAGATAAATCCCAGATTCTGGCAATTCCATAATAACCTGATGTCGCAATTTTCTTGCCATCAGGACTAAAGCTAGCACTTTTAATTCCGCTTTCTTTCTCTGATAATGTCTTTGACAATTCGCCAGATACTGCATCAAAAAATTTTACTTTCTGATCCTCTCCAGATGTTGCAATTCTCTTACCATCAGGGCTAAAAGTGACACTATTAGCTCCAGATATCTTACCATCATGAGCCTGTATTTCTTTGATAATTTGTCCTGATAAATTCCAAAGTCGTAGTTTCCCATCTTTTCCTACAGTAGCAATGGACTGACTATCGGGACTAAAACTTATACTGGTTACTATTTCATGACCCGTATCAAATTTATTTTTTTCGTGAATGTTGTCTAGAATTTCTTGTAAAACTGATATCGGTCTAATTGTGGGATAGTCTTTGATTTGGCGATCGGTTACATTTTTTTCTAACTCTTTTCCAATTTGTATTGTTTCGACCAAAGCTTGTATTTGATTGTTGGGAAATTGTCTGATAACGCTATTACTTTGCTGTTCTAATTTTGTGCCGTCCTGAGCTTCTTTCGCTTGGGAAAAAGACAAGTAAGATATAGCGAATAAAGTAGCAGATCCAACTAAAAATAAAAATGAAATGACTTCTTTCTGTCTTTTATATGACAAACTACGTTCAATATAGTCTTTTTCGTCATCAGATAAGTAATTGAGATGGGTGTCAAGCTTCTCTTTTGCTTCCTCTAAAAGAGACCCACGCAGCAATGCACCTCGATCGTTTTTACTGTTTTTCCACTGACGCATTGATGATCTTAGTCTCTCTTGCCAAGTACGGAATGTGCGATCGCCATCTATCCACTCCTTTAAAACTTTCCATTTTGTTATTAATGTTTCGTGGATAACTTCAACTGTTTCTTCAGAAGCAGAATTAGATTCTTGAAAATCAGCAGTGAGAGTTGCCTCTAATGTTCTACTTCCTGTAACAACCAGACGTGCATCGGCTAGCTTGGCAACGACATCCCAATTATCAGTTCCCACTTCTGAACGAGTTGCCAATCTTCGTGTATCTTCTGTCCCTTGTCCTGGATAGACTAATTGAATAAAAATCTGTTGTACCTTTCGCTGTTCCGATTTATTGAGGGCATCATACTGCTCCTGTGCGTGCTTCGCTAAGGCATTTTCTACACCTCCAATTTTTTGATATGCCTCATTTGTAAGCTTACCTTCAGACTGTTCTTCCCACAACTGCGTCAGCGCAAACTCAACGAGAGGAAGATTACCGGGCTTCCCTTCAACTGTATTAAGCATTTGATCAGTTAATCTAGCTTCAATTTGTACACCTTGAGAATGAGCAGGTTTTTCGATCGCATCTTGTAACTCTATACGGTTCATCGGTGCCAATGGGACATTTGCATCTTGTATAGCATCTGTCAAATCTCGATCGGACAGAACGTATGCCCAAAAATCAGCCCGTATTGTAAAAACAATGGTTAATTTTTTTGTATTTTTAATAGCATTCAGAATTTGCTCTATAAAGATAGCTTGTTCTTTTTGATTTATATCTTGCTTGTATAATTCTTCAAACTGATCGATAAACAGTAGCAAGTGTTGGTCAGAATTATTCCACAAAATCCTGCCAATTTCATTTGATAAATCCTCTTGCTTACTTTGGAGGTTTTCTATAATTTCTTTAGTTGTTCTCTTTCCTACTTCTAATCCAACCTTTTCTAGTGCTATTACCAAGTTAGAGAAGGGATTTGTGTTAGGAGAGCAAGGACGAAATGAGATATAGCGCCAATTACCTTCTTGTTTCAGTTTGGGAAATAGACCCGCAAAAACGACAGAAGATTTACCGCTACCAGAAGAACCTGTTACTGCGACTAACGACTTTTCTTGTACCGTTTTAAATAATCGCTCGACAAATGTCTCCCGTCCAAAAAATAGGTGTTTATCATCTTCTGTAAATGCTGACAAGCCCCGATACGGGCAATTCCCATTCTTCCTTGGCTTTACTTGGCATTTTTGAATAAAATGTTCGATCGAATCTTTGTCTTCCGTAGACAAAGTGGTTTCGAGCTGAATAAAGTATTCTAAAAAAATAACTAATGCTAATTTTTCTTCTCCATTTTCAGTTTTGATAACTTTTGTGCAAAACACAGCCATAAGGCTCGTAAAAAAAATATCAAAAATTTTATCTATCTGAATAGACTTCAAATAAATATGAAGCCCACATGACGTGATAAAATCAATACGATTATCCGCCGTTTGCAGTTGCGAACTCTTAGACAAAATTTCTTTAAGCTTTGCTTGTTCTTGGGCAGTAAGAGACTCCATAATTAGCTGCTAAAAAATATTTTTTCTGTATCCTATTATTGAACTTGATATTCAATAATTCAACCAAGCAAACCAAAATAAAATGTATCAGTAGCCGGATCGACAGCATAACGAATCCTTTCTAAAAAACCGATTTGACCGATAAAAGAAGGGAAATCTCCCCAGTATTCCTCAACATCAGGAATAAAAGCTGTAGCATCCACTGTCAAATCCTCACCCTCATCAGCAGGTAAAGTCATATTCAAGCGAATAATACTCCCTTCCAGTCGCATTCCTCTGACTAACATTGTTTTTCTCTCCAGTGGCTCAACTTTATCTAAACCAGCTTGTTTGGCAACTTTTGGTGCGATGATTGGGTATGGCGCACCAGTATCCAGAACAGCTTCTGTGATACAATCTTCGACATAAACAACTATGATGATTCGATTCGTTGTATCGCTGGTAATTGCCGGACGATAAGCATAATTAATCGCACCGATCGCAAAATATTCTCCATCTGGAAATAGCAGTAGACTCATTAATGAATCACCGTTAACAATGTACCCTGTGTATCTTCTAGCTGTACAACCAATTCATCAAAGGATTTGGCTGTTGCTAATAATTCACCCGCTTTTACTGCCACCCAATTACCGCGATATTTCTGCCAATTTTCTCTGATCCACTTGCGACTGGCTTGAATATTTTTACGCTTTTCTGGATCGCTTGGACTAACGGTAACTTTTGAGGGGGCGAGAATGTAAGCATACCGATTAATCTCTTGATGATCGGGGTAATGATCGATCGCTTCTATAGAAATCTGCTGGGCAGTTTTCCAATCGCCAATATCTAAAGCCGCATCCATTTCTCGGATAAAACGTTCGGCTGTTTTGTTGTCGGTGTTAATTGTTGACAGATGCCTTAATGCTGTGGAAGTATTGTTGGCAAATAGCTTTTCTAATGTTGCTAATTCTGCCTCTGTCTCATCATCAATTGGCGGTAAAGGGCGCTGCATGATGGAATAGAGCGATCGCCTTTCTCCCTTGCTTTGTAAACCGATCTCCCGCAAATAATCTTCGATTTTCAACACCATCGGTTTGCGATCGCATTTCGCCACATCGGGACTGCGGTAAATCGCTGTTTTAATCGCAGGCAATAGCAATGTTTTTACTGGCTCATATTTCCCTGCACTGATGGCATCTTGTGCTTGGTCAACCAACTCTTTAATACTCGTCAAAGACTCCCAATCTTGAGCTATTCGTTTTTCCAAGCGAAATAGCATATAGCTATAACCTTCTAAAGGTTTCCCATCCCGCACGAAAACTCTCGTACTGCCTGGAGAACCAATCCTAAGACTGTCATTAACCACGCAGAGTTGAGATGTATTAATCTCACTATCTTCAGCCAAAATTGCTACAAAATAACCATCTTTTAGAGTATTACTGCCACCCCCATCCGCATCAGAGAAAGTCTGATGATAGCCCAGTTCTAAACGCCTTTCTCCTAGATCGAATAAATCTTCAATTCCCCGATATACAGGGTCTGCTAAATCTATAACTTTTGATAGTTCTGGTACGGGTAAAAGTTTGGAAAATCGCCCGATCGTCTCGATTAATTTACCAATTGGATCGCTAGCAGAAATACTAAACAATCCGGCTTGTAACTCCACTAAACCTTGATTGAAAGGAAACAGAGGAGTCAGCGGATAGTTGTATTGAATTACTCTGTCTAAATTGTCTTTTGCTAATTCCTTGAGATTCCCCGGTGCAGCAATATAGGGAATAGTAACGGATTTACCACCGCGATCGAAGCGCACCGCTGCATGAACTACGGGATATCGCTGCTTGAACCAATCGACATCTTTAGCAAGACTCATTTCTACCAGCCAAATGCGACAATATGCCTCACCAGCTTGAATTGGAGTACCGCTGCTACCGACATCAACTCGATATTCTGGAAGAAACAGCGTTTTATATTTTTTTGCCTCGCGATTAACACTTTCAGCAACGGACTGCCAAAGTTTCATTTGGTTTACTCCTAGCTAGAATTAAGCAAGATGCGGTGAAATTTTATCCCAGATAGCACGAATGGGAATTCCTCCCATTATACCAGGTGGGAGAGTACGACCAATACCTGTATCACCCTGATGTATGGCAATTAATTCCCACTGACGGTTAAAAATAGGTGCGCCAGAGGAACCATTGTCAGTACGAAGGTTATGGTTAATATAATCTTCTCCTACCTGAACGATATGACCGATTTGGGAAATCTCTACAGGTTTACCGAGAGGATGATGGATCGTGCGAATTTCTTGACCGCTATCTAGGGTATTATTAATTTTATTTGCTATCAGTTGTTTCGGTTTACCCTTGACTCTGACTAAAGCATGATCTGGACGGTTATGGGCGCTGACAAGATCGAGATTTAGTTCAAATAAATATTGGTCTAACGGGAGGATTTCAGATTTGTAATTAAAACGCACCCATGCTTCTTTTACTTGAGTTTTAGTAAAAACATGATTGCAGGTGAGTAATAAATCTGGCTGAATTAGGACTCCCGTACCGATACCAGTTCCTTTGGGTGATTCTATTCTGCCTACGGCATGACGACTCGCTAAAGCTTTAAGTTTTTCATGTCCTTCTTCCACTAATTTGCTAAATAAGGCAACATCTTCGTCTCGTAATTCATCTATTTGCAATTGAGCACGATCGCACAAATATTGCAGGAAGTTAACCAGCGGATGATAATCAGCTTTTTGATATGAAAAAGAATATTTTTTCAATTCCGCTATTAAACTATTAGCAAAAAGAGGAGGCTTATTCTCACATTTGATCTGGTTTAATAAAGCCTGATGAATTCCAGAATTATTCAAAACATCCTGGCGATCGCTCGCAATAATAACCTGCTGTGACCAGTGAGTCAATGCTGCTATCAAAGGCGGAACTTCTTTCTGTTCCAAAAATACGTCTGGATTCATTAAAGTTTTCTCTAAATTAGCTAATCGGCTACTTGGGGGCACTGACTGTGTGATTAATGCTTTTTACCTTCACTGATCCAGCAGGCACATCCGGATGTTTTCCAGTTTATCATCTTCCTAAAGACATATCCATTCTCAGGACTTACCCACTCAGACCAAAGAAACCGGGTTTTTATGCGTTTGTGCGTGCTGTGACGAAGTTTTCTCAAAAAAACCCGGTTTCTGGGCTCCCATGTGTAATTCCTATATGTAGTTTGACAGACCACCTTATCGTGGCAAAACATCATCCAATCGCAGTTGCAAGCTCTTTAACAAAGGAGAAATAATCGGTTCACCAAGGCGAAATTGTTGCTTGGTATAATCTTGGTCAATCAGTTGGCAAACTGTGATAGTAGGTTGTTTAGGTTTACCGATAAAGGCCACACCACCCAATCCGCGATAATCAACTATCCAATATTCTGGAATTCCTAAAATAGCATATTCTTCAACTTTTCTGGCGTAATCTGTTTCCCAATTAGTGCTGACTACTTCTACTGCCAATTTAATCGATCGCCCCAGCGTGATTACAGGTTCTCTTTCCCAGAGGGGTTCGCTGACAAGGGCGGCTTCATCTAACACGACAATATCGGGACGGCGCGCCGTAGCTGCATCCGAAAATGGACGGATTAAACAAGTCCGGGGAATAAACCAAGGTAGTTTTTCTGCTGCGATCGCAATTACTATTTGAGCTACCAGTTTACCGCTGACGGTTTCGTGGCGGCCTGTGGGTGACCTGTCAACTAATTCTCCGTCGGCGAGCTCGTAGCGGGGGTTGTCACAATATCGATCGACAAATGCTTCAAAGCTGAGGATTTTTTGCGCGGTGTAAGTCATTAGAAATCAATACTTTTTTGCTTGATTTTAATTACTGTAGTTTAGCATTCTTGTCAAATAAAACTAACCCGGAGATCCCCCCTAGCCCCCCTTAATAAGGGGGGGACAAGAAATATTCTCTTTCGTCCCC
>NZ_JAUBOJ010000107.1:0-17969 GCF_036700185.1 Microcoleus sp. BM001215392
GGTAGAGGTAGCTCTTAAACTGTCAACTGTCAACTGTCAACTGTCAACTGTTGAAGAATATTTTGATTAACCTTGAGGAGTAGGTTCGGCGACGTACTTGAAAGTAGGTTCCGAGTTCAAATCAGTCGGTTGATCCTTGCCATCACTAGACAAGTTAAAGAACAAATCTACTGTTGAATCTGGCGCGATATTTCCGAACATCGGATCGGTGAGTTTGCCCATAGATTGTAGAGCATTCATGAACATTTGAGTGTGGGAAATTTCCCGAGTCAGCAAGAAGTGCAGCGTCTTTTTGGTTCCAGCATCCGGCGCTAGTTTAATCAATGCTTCGTAGGTTTGGCGAGCTCCTGCTTCCGCACCGATATTAGCGCGCAAATCGCGCACGACATCGCCGCCTTCGTTGACATAGGCACCAGTCCAAGCTTGACCTTGGCTGTCCAACAAGTGCGGGCCTACGCCGCGCACTGCAAACAAAGTGCTTTTGTAAGCATCTGTTTGGTCAACGTTTTTGGTGTGAGCTTCAATTAATTTACCAACCATTTCTAAGTGGCTGAATTCTTCGATCGCAATATCTTGGAGCATATCCTTAATCTCTGCATTTTCACAGTGAAAGGACTGTACCCAGTATTGCAGAGCTGCTGTCAGTTCTCCGGTGGCTCCGCCAAACTGTTCTAGCAGCAATTGAGCAAAACGGGGGTTGGCTTCGTCTACTGTTACCGCAGACATTAGTTGCTTTTTGTGAAAAAACATCGATCGATACCTCTCTTTAGTTCGGTTGCAGACTTGTATCTGTATTTACGCTTCAGCATCCATTGTGCGACAAGCGATCGCACTGAACCTCGGTCGCTGGATACATCTAATAAGACAGATTTATCTGCTTTTAGATAGAGTTTAAATATGAAAGTTTAGTTAGTTGATTGACAGACAATATTACGATTTAGCAGCAGAATTATTGCTGCATTCGGTTAGCTTTGCTGACAAGGCATCGAGGTGACGCAGCCACTGAATGCCGCCTACCCAACTGCGAGATGGGAGGTGTCCAATTGGTGCTTGCTGAGTAAATTTAAGTTTTCCTGGACTGGTAGTTGAATTGTAAGTTGGCCAGTTTACCCGATCGCAAAATCTGACATAATCTCCCTTGACGCTTTCATAGATTTCCTTTTGGACGCTGAAGCCAAACCGACCTTGACTGTAGTGCAGCCACAGGCGATCGACTATTTGCAAATCTTCGCATGGTAACTTGTAAATTTGGCTGATTTCTAGCTGAATTCCCGGTGTCAGCGACAGAGATTGACACATCACGGCCCAAGTTTCGCGATCGGCTTCTTTCCACTTTTTAATTGACAAATAATTCCGCAGCTTGGTATAATCAACTCCCCTAGCAGAAAGTAGGGTTAATTCAAGATTTGAAATCATAGATAAGGACAAAGTTTCTGCGGAATTGGCTGCGGATTTTGGCAAAATCGGAGGTTTAGGAGTTTGTGCGGCGTTGAGATTAGCTGAGTTGGGGCTATCAACTATCGTAGGGGCGATCGGCATTTTGAGCGAAAGAAAAAGTTGAGGGCGAATATCTAAAGCTGCATTGATATCTTGCAAAACTTCCTCAGCAAAACTGTAGCGCCCAGAAAGATGAGTTTGCAGCAATTTATCTAAAATTTCACCTAAGTTGTGGCTAATACTTGTGCCTTTGGGGAGAAACTCGCGCCAAAACCAGCGCTCGGTTTTGTAGTCGTACATATCCAATGGCGGAACTTGCGTCATTAGGCGAATACAAGTAACACCTAAACTGTAAAGGTCGCTAGCAGGAAATACTTTGCCGCGCATTTGTTCGGGGGCTACATAATCTTGACTGCCGATGAGCGTTGCTGAACGAAGTAAAGCTGAATCAGTCAACAGTTTAGCAATGCCAAAATCAATCAATACGAGTTTATTGTCCGACAGGCGGCGGATAATATTTTCGGGTTTGATGTCACGGTGAACAACGTGGCTGTTGTGAATAAATTTCAGGACTGGTAACAAATCTTGCAGCAGTTGCCAAGTTTTATTTTCATCGTATACACTATCGTCTAATTCTTGTTTGAGAGTCGGCCCGTCTATAAATTCTTGAACTAAATAAATTTGTGTTTCTTGTTTGAAGCAGGCTAATAATTTGGGAATTTGCGGGTGTTTTAGGTCGTCTAAACGCACTGCTTCTTGGTGGAAGAGTTCAACGGCTTTTTTGAAAATTTCGGGGTCTCTGTCGTAAAAATAAAATTGCTTGACTGCGCAGCGCGGTTGCGATGGGATGTCTTCATCAATTGCTAGAAAAGTTTTGCCAAATCCGCCTCTACCTAAGAGTTGAATCGGCCGATATCGCTGTCTCAGCAATAGGTTAAAGTTGCAGTTTAAGCAAAGTTCTGCGGTGTTGGGGTTTTCGGGTTTTTGACATTCTGGATTTAGACAGTAACTCATATTGATTTTGGATTTTTTTTAAACGAACTGCGAAGCCGCGCGCAAGGGCAGCGCAAGCGCGAAGCAAGAAAGAAGAGAAGGATGAGGGAATTGATTGGGATCGGACGTAGGGTTGAAACCGCGTCTATACAAATGATGTCCGCACTCGATCGAGCGAGGCCGACGACCTTCGCGGACTGAACAAGATAATGTTATTTTAACCGCCTGGTCTTCAACAAAGCAGGCGAGTGGGTGTTTGTGTAGAAGTGGTTTCAACCGCCCGGTCTTCTGCTCCTGGATCGCGTGATTGCTTCCTAAGCGGGATTATTGCAGCTTTCTCAAACGAAAAATTGTGCTAAACTCAGGCTGTGCCAGGAATTTGAGGCACGATGGATGCGATCGCCTCTGGGACTCTGAAAAATATTTTTGCTGTACCCCTAGACTTGTGCTGAGATGTTATGTTATAGTTAAAAACGTTATGGCGAGTGTAGCCAAGTGGTTAAGGCAGTGGTTTGTGGTACCACCATTCGTGGGTTCAATTCCCATCATTCGCCCTTTGGATTTTATTGTGGAGATGCAGGTGCGCGTTGTGTGCGTAGATGCAGACGGCGGTTGAAACCGCGTCTATACAAACGATGTCTGCCTCCGCAGACTTAAGAAGGTAACGTGATTTTTATCGCCCGGTCTTCGTCTTCAACCGGCGTCCGGCTTGTTTCGTCTGTGTAGACGCGGTTTCAACCGCCCGGTCTTCTTAACCGGTGCACGGTGTACACCCTACTTCAATCGGTGCGCGATGCACACCCTACGAGCATATATGCTAATCTTAAATCCAATCTAAAATCTAACATCCAAAATCTAACATCAAAATATGCCATCTTTAGTAGCAGAAGATTGGGGATATAAATTTAGTGGCGATCGCACGATTAGTAAATTTATTGGCCAAGTTGAAGGAGACGCGGCTTTAGCGAAATATTGCGATTGGGAATGCAGAGAGCGGGCGGAAGTTTTGATGTCGGAAATAGCTGGTAAATTTCCGAGTCTTTTCTACGTGCGCCGCCAAAAGGTAAATGAGAGATTTTCTGAAGAGGAAATCTGGGAATTGATTCTTGCTACCGATGGAGATGATTTTGAATTACCCGAATTGCTGCAAAAAGCCGTGAAGCGAAGCTATCCCGAAGGGAATCGCACTTTACGATTACTCGCAACTGTACGCACAGAAGATGGAATCGGCGGATTGAAACTGCTGGATGCTGGTTTGGTGGCGCTTCCTAGAGGTAGAAAAGATGGCTATTCTTTACCGGTACAGTTGCGACTTTTGCCGAAAAGTCGCTCGCCAATTGCCGCAAAGTCGATCGCCCGCGTCCAACAAATGCCATTTTGGGACGACAGACACATACCGACAACCGAACAATTAAAAGTTTGGCACACTTTCTTAAATGTCGAACAGCGCATCGCCGAAGCGCGTCAATTTTGCGTACCTTTCCGCGCGCACAACTATGGTTCCGGCTTGAAAATCGTTACTTTTGAAATCGATCGCAATTCGGCAACTCTTGACGGCTACGAGGAGAATCCATTACAAGTCGGCGACTTTCGCGAAAGGCTGAAACAAGCCAGAAATGAAGACATTATTTTGTTTGATTCGCCGCCGGGAAGCCGCAGCAGTCGCGATGGCGAGACTTTGGGTAGCATTGCCGAAATTGACTTCGATCGTGGTAAATTACGGATTAAGTTGGATGTTGATTTGAGCGATCGCCTGGCGGGCGGTAGATATCAACTTCCCAAACAAGGATTTTTGTATTTCGAGGCGGCGGGCGATATCAGTCAGATCGATCGCAAAAAGAAAGCTTTAAAGATGCTGGCGGATGGCCGCGCTCAAAATCCCTATTTAAGCGAGTTTTTATTTGACTCTTCCCAGGCGAGAATTCCCGACAAGCTGGTAAAATTGGATCGGGAAAATTTATTAAATCGCAATGCTAACGACGACCAACTCGCTGCTGTGGAAATGGTGCTGTCGGCGCGGGATTTAATTTTAATTCAAGGGCCGCCGGGAACCGGGAAAACGACGGTGATTGCGGAAATTTGCTATCAAATTGCGCGTCAAGGCGGGAAAACCTTGATTGCTTCCCAAGCTAATTTAGCCGTTGATAATGCTTTGAGTCGGTTGGTGCACAATCCGGCGATTCGGGCTTTGCGGAAGGGAAAAGCCCATAAGGTGCAGGAAGAAGGCCAGCCGTTTTTAGAGGAAAATGCGATCGGCACTTGGTTGCAAAATACGGCTGCTGATTGCGAACAACAACTGTCGCAGCGCCAGATTAATGTCACATCTTTACAGCGGTTGCTGGCAGATTTCGACAGATTTAATGCCTACTCTGCCGCTGAGAGAGCTTTTTTTAAGGAACAAAAATACCTGCACGACGGGAAGGCGGAGGTTGAGGAAAAGTTGACCGCGCAATCAGCAGCGTATCAATTAAGTTTAACTGCTAAAAACGAGATTGCATCTTTGGTTGATGGGCTGGCAAATTTACTGGCGGCGCCGGAGATTAACTGGGAAAGTTCGGAAGTTGCCGAGTTTATGCCGAAACTCAAACCTTATTCTGAAGGCAATGTTTTAGTCGAAAACTTTATGGCAAATGTGCGGATTTGCGTCAGTCATACTATTCAAATAGAATTGGATCGCCCTAGTTGCGGTGCGTTTGGGATTGCGGTTTGGTTGCGGGAAACTGTAGCACCGCAATTATCCGAATTTGAGACGGCGGGCGATCGCGCCCAGGAGGTTTGTCACGCGATGTCAGGGGTTGCGGAGTCGCTACGGGTGTCGCAACAGTTGTCGGATGCGGTGAATCAACTACAGTTGGGCGACAAGCAAAATCAGACGCACCGCCACAATCTCGAACAGAAAATCAGTAATTTGGAACTGCGAAAAGCGGAAATTGCCGCCGTTGTCGTCGCCGTTGCAGAATGGATTGAGACGGCGGATACCCGACTTTATACTGTTGTGCAATCTTGCTGGGAAACGGGCGCGATGCTGACAGATGATATGGTAGAATTGCCCGCAGGACTTTTGAAAATTGCCCGATCGCTCAAATTGCCGATCGTCCCGTCGAAGTGTAAAATCAGTTTGCCCGATTTAGAAAGACTGCAAAAGGCGATCGCCCATGAAGCCAGCGCGGGTTTTAAGGACATTCAAGGGCAGCAGTTCCGGTTTAGCGAGTTTTTGCACCTAAATTTGATTCAAATGCCGATCGTGCTCGCTGCGGGCGATCGGGCGCAATGGCAACAACTAGCCAAAGACTTCGCCAGCTATTCCCAAGTCAGTCAAAGCCAGCGCAAATTTATCCTCGAAAAAGCTGACACTTTCTTAGCTAACATCCAACAATTTTACGGTCAATCATTGCATCCAAATCAAATCCAAGAAACCTTCGATCGTCTTGTCAAAGAATTGCTGCACACTATTCTCGGAAACGCCCGTCAGTGCATAGTTCCCCTGAAAACTGAAACCGAACAACAACTAATTAAACAGCAACAGTTATTAGATAAAATCGGTCAAACTGTCAGTCAGCAACAAATATCCACCGCCCAAGTTCAAGTACAAGCCGCGCAGCAAGAGGCGAACTTAAAAATTAGCGAAGTTACGAATCAATTGCAAGCAATTGTCGAGCAGCCAAAGGTTCCCGAAAAGTTGCGGATTCTCGCCCAACAATATCTCGCGCAAAAGTCGAATATTTGGGAACAGCCGCAGCAGTTTTTCAAGCAAGTTGAGAATTGGAAAACCAGCGTTATTCAGCTTGAAAAATCAATTGCTGACTTAGATCCGTTCGGCATTTTAGAAGTTATCAAAACTACTCTTGACGAGCAATTATCCCCGCTACAAATTGCCGCTACAACTGCACAGGAGGAACTCGCGACACTGCAAACAGAATTGAGCGAGATTACGGCTAAACTGCAACAGCAGCAACCAGCGCCAGAATTAATTGTAGAGAGAAATTGGTGGAAATCAGCATGGCAAAATATCCCCAATAAATACCAAATAGAAGTTCCCAGTGCCGGATTATTTAGCGTAGATTTTTTAACCAAAATCAAGCGATTGTTCAAACATTGGCAGCGGGAATTAGAACGAGAAGAAATAGCCCTCAATCGTTCTCAAAACTTTGTCACAGATTGGATTGAAAAACTCCGCAATCCATCTGAAAAAGACCGCAATGATTTAAAGCAAATTTATATTGACAATGCGAACGTCATCGGCATTACCTGCGTACAAGCTGCCAGCTTTGATTTTAGCAAAAACTTTCCCAGCTTTGATGCAGTCATCATTGACGAAGTGAGTAAATGCACTCCGCCAGAGTTGTTAATCCCCGCGTTGAAGGGCAGAAAATTAGTATTAGTGGGCGATCACAGGCAATTACCGCCGATGTTCAATCAAAGTACGATCGATGATATTGCTGAAGACATCGGCTGTACCGGAGATGAACTGAGCTTTATCAAAGAATCGCTGTTCAAAATATTGTTTGAAAAAGCTAACGACGGCATCAAAAAAATGCTGACAACTCAATACCGAATGCACCCGCAAATTATGGGTGCAATCAATCAGTTTTACCAGCAAAAGCTCAACTGTGGCATTCTGGAAGCAGACACGAGGCGCGCGCACCATCTCGCAGGTGACACCATCAAAGAAAACAATCACATCCTGTGGGTGAAAACGCCCGTGGGACAAGGGTTTGAGGAGGGAAAACAGGGTACTTCGCGGTTGAATGTCAAGGAGATAGATGCGATCGAGCTTTTGTGCGAACAGATGGAAACCGCTTGGCGGCCTAAAATGGTAGAGGGCGAACCGCCGAAGGAAATCGGGATTATCACTTTTTACGGTGCTCAATTGAATGCAATTAAAGATAGAATTGCCGCCGAAAGATTCCCTTCTTTGAGTATCCGCACAGGTACGGTTGACATCTTTCAAGGCATGGAAAGACCTGTGATTATTGTCAGCACAGTGTGCAATAATATTAGAGGCGATATTGGATTTGCTAAGGAACCGGAACGGGTGAATGTGGCTTTTTCTCGCGCTCAAGAATTGTTAATAGTTGTCGGCTGTCACGATTTATTTACGCAACAAACAGGTACTGTCGGAAAAATGTATCAGGAAGTTTCAAAAACGGTGCGTCAATGCGGAGGTTTTGTAGATGTTGCTAGCATCCTCAGCTAAACAAATTGACGCGAATTTAAGTTCGCTAGCTGCACAAATTGAGCAACAAAACCCTGATTTGTCGGTGTTGGCGGCGCGTCAATTCCGCTTTGCTATCCGCCAAACTCCGCTGGAGGTGACAGTTAGCGAACCTCGCGAGTTTAACGTGTTGGAAGAGTTTATTTTGCGGGCGGGTGTTGAGTTTGAACCCGCGCCAACTTTGCAGGAATTGGCGGATTTGTTGGGGTTGGATCGGGTTTTTGTGAAGACTGCGGCGACGACTCTGGCTAGTTTGGAGATTTTGGAGGTGGCGGAAAATGGTAAAATTGCGATCGCGCCTTTAGCCCAAGATTTTTTTGATAAAAGTGCAGTTAGTCGATCGCAAATCCAATCAATTTACGCCATTTCCGATCCGTTAAACCAAACTCTCACCTTCAAGTTCGACGCTTTACCCGCAGAATCAATCAACTTACCAGATTTAGCAGACTTCGTATCCCTCGAACATAAAATTACCGACCTTGCGGATTTAAGCATAGCAGAAATCCAGCCGCTGATCCAAGCTTCCAGCCTAGGGATTCACGTCCCCGAAAACGGCAAAATCGTCTCGAAGTGCGATGTCATCGGCGATGATGTGGAGATTTGGCAAATTGTATCAGTTTTTGTGTTGCAGGATGCGATCGAAAATAAAACTACGATTCAACTCCGACAAGGAAAGCAAATATTAGAAACAGCATCAAATCAGCTAAATGATATCGAATCTCAGCAGAAACTATTGTTGAATGAATTGTGCAAATCAACCGCAGAAATCGCACAGCCCGAGTCAGAAACAATCCCGGTTCCTAAAACTCGCCAACAGACATCAAAGAAGAAACGCAAAGAAATAGAATCAGAAAACAAGTAAGATGCGGACTGAAGTCCGCACTACAAACCAGTTCGTAGTGAGGACTTCAGTCCGCAAATTCTCTCCCAATCTTGTAGGGTGCGTCAGTTTTAGATTTACTAGGCAAAAATCAGGATTTCTCACTGACGCACCCGACAATAATCACATTTACTTGTTTCTTTAACTATTGTGTAAGGTGCGTCGCCATTAGATTGTTAATTGAATTTAGAGATTGTCGATGGCGACGCACCCTACAAATACTTAGTATTTTACTGATTGACAATATACTGTGATTTGTTATAATTTATAGTTGTACGCGATCGTGCGGAGATTAAAATTGTGTCTGCCAAAGATACCTTCCACGAATCAGTAAAACGGGCCCTTCAAAAAGAACAGTGGGTGATTACTGCCGATCCACTAAAGTTTAAGTTTGGCAATATTAAATTTCAGGTCGATTTGGGAGCAGAAAGGTTAGTCGCAGCGGAGCGAGGAGGGGAGAAAATTGCAGTCGAAATCAAAAGCTTCCTCAATCCTTCTGTAATTACAGACTTTTATGCTGCATTGGGACAATTTCTCAGTTATCGGCTAGGGCTGGCATCTGTTGAACCTAATCGAAAATTATATTTGGCAGTACCAATAGACGTGTATAGAACATTTTTTCAGTCTGAATTTACTCAAGCTGCGGTACAACAGTATCAGGTATTTCTCATCGTATACGATTCAACAAATGAGGTGATTGTGCAATGGACAAGCTAGCTCAATATCGTCAATACGTTCAAATATTAATGAGCCGCTATGCCGAAGATGATGTTTCCGATGATGAAGTCGAAGTGCAACTTATCTGCGACACAGAACGAGATCATTATCAGTGGATGAATGTCGGCTGGGAACACTTAACTAGGATTTATCAAACCATCATTCACATTGACATCAAAGACGGAAAAATCTGGCTTCAACAAAATTTGACCGAGGAAAATCCAGCGGAGGAATTAGTTGCAATGGGAGTACCGAGAGAGGATATTGTTTTGGGATTGCAACCGCCATACAAACGACCGTATACTGATTATGGGGTAGCGTAAACAGTTGACAGTTGACAGTTGACAGTTGACAGTTGACAGTATTTTCTATCCTGTAGGGTGCGTTAGTCTTAGGATGACAAGGAAAAATTCAGATTTTTCTAACTGACTTACCTGACTATCATGACCGAATAGCAAGGGTTTGAAGCCCCAGCATGAAGGTAGATTGTGATAAGAACGGAGTTTAAATCTCCGTTCTTATCATTTCGCACTCATCTGTCAACTGTCAACTGTCAACTGTCAATTGTTTACTGAGCCTTAACGCATTTCAGCATCCGCAAAGTAGCCGCCGCCGCGTAATTCCGCTTTGCCGCATCATCGGGAGCAAAACGAGTTCCAACTTCGTTAACAGCGGAAGCAACAGAACAATAAGCAGACATTTGAGTAATAATAGCAGCAGCCCAATGATTTTGAGTGTCTGAAAAAGTTTTAGGCGGCTCTTTTTCAACTAAATTTGGCTGCATTCCCCGCGCGGACAAACCAAATTCTGATGCTCTTCGCAGCACCGCCATCAATTCAGCGCGAGTCACTGATTGCATAGGTTTAAAAGTTCCATCTTGATAGCCGCTAACTATCTTATTGTCCCGCGCAAATTGCACTTTTCCGGCACTCCAGCGCGTGCTATCAACGTCGCTATACGGACGAGTAGAAACATTGGTAGGAAATGTGATGTTAGCACCTTGAATTCCTTTTAAAGATTCCAATACTAAAGATACCAATTGCTCTCGCGTAACGGCAAGCTGCGGCCGAAATGTATTATCTTGAGCAAAGCCGGCGACAAACCCAAGACCCACAGCTTCTTTAATTTCGGAAGCGTAGATATCGCGAGCAATATCGCCGAATGTATTGCCGCCAGTATTACCTCCGGTATTCCCTCCAGTATTACCTCCGGTATTTCCGCCAGTATTTCCGCCAGTATTTCCGCCAGTATTTCCGCCAGTATTTCCGATTTCTCCCGGTGCGGTTTGACTGCTAGTGAAATAAAAGTGACCTAATACTTTCCCTTGATAAGTTCTTTTACTAAAGCGCCAAGCGGGATCGAGAGTAATTTTCATAAAGCCGTTAGTATTGCCGTTGGTGCGGCCGATAATTATCGGTTTAGCGTTCGGATCGCTGGGAATTCCCATTAATACCACATTGCCATCAATACTTTGCAATATTAGGCTGTATTTTAATGCTAAATCGGTGCCGGCCATGCGAATAGAAAAGCCGTTGCTGTCTGTGGCGCGGCCGCAAATGCCGGTGAAATCAAAAGTAGCTAATAACGGCTCGACTGTCACGGGATTAGAACCACTTTCGCTCCAGCACTTCCGTCTGTCTGTCACCTGTTCTACTATGAGTAATTGGTAGCCGGTCAGACCGCCCGGTTGGGCGATCGCAATTACTCGATCTTGGTTAATTTCGGTTTCGTCAAATGTATATGCTTTCGCCGGAGCGATCGCCCCGAGTGTTAAAATTGCTGAACCGACAAGTGCGGCCGCTGCTCGTACCAGTGAATGTTTCATAGTTTTTCCCTATTTACCCCTTATTTTGGTCAGACATCTCTAGAAGATGAAAAGGTCGCGGTCTTCAGACAACAAGATAGAATTTTACCATTTGTTGTTCCAGCGATCTCAAGTGCGATCGATTTCGGTTAGAGGGGATGATACTGCAATGCGATCGTTAATGCACTGCTGCGATCGCCAGCCAAGACGATCGCACGTAAGGAAACATATTCCGAAATGCGCTGTTATGCTCGATCGCTCACGACAGCTCGCACGTAAGGAAACATATTATTATTCGGATGGCTGTGGAAACAATATTTATTGCGGGAAAAAGCGCAATATACCAAAAAAACGGTGCGTTAACAAGCGTGTAACGCACCCTAAAACAAATATTCAAAACGTGCTTTCTCTAGCTAGCGGAACATACTGCTAACAGAACTATCTTCGTGAATCCGCCAGATAGTTTCGCCCAGCAAATTCGCTACCGAAAGCACCGTCAACTGCTCAAAACGGTTCTCTTCAGGTACGGGAATTGTATTTGTCACAATTATCTCTTCAAATACTCCGCTAGACAAACGCTCGATCGCCGGAGGTGAAAAAACTGCATGAGTAGCACAAGCATAAACCTGCCTCGCACCCTCGCGGCGCAACAATCTTGCGCCTTCGGAAATCGTGCCCGCAGTATCGATCATATCGTCCACTAACACGGCTGTTTTGCCTCTGACATCTCCGATGACGTTCATCACTTCGGCGACGTTGTGAGCTTGACGACGCTTGTCAATAATTGCCAGGGGAGCATCGCCAAGCTTTTTGGCAAAAGCTCTCGCCCTGGCGACTCCGCCCACATCCGGCGAAACCACAACAATATCTGTCAACTGCTTGCTCGCCAGATAATCTAAAAGGACTGGCGAACCGTAAACATGATCGAAGGGAATGTCAAAATAACCTTGAATCTGAGCCGAGTGCAAATCCATCCCCAAAATGCGATTGGCTCCAGCTTCAGTAATCAAATTCGCTACCAACTTCGCAGTAATTGACTCTCTGCCGGCTGTTTTGCGATCGGCTCTAGCATAGCCGTAGTAGGGAATCACGGCAGTAACTTGTCTGGCAGAAGCGCGGCGACAAGCATCGATCATAATTAACAATTCCATCAGGCGATCGTTCACCGGACAGCAAGTAGGCTGAATCAAGTAAACATCGCAACCCCGAATCGATTCTTGAATTTGAACGTAGAGTTCCCCATCAGCGAACCGCTTGCGAACCATCGGCCCCAGATCGATCCCCAGATAGCGAGCCACCTCTTGGGCGAGGGGAACATTAGCAGAACCGGAGAACAGCCGCAGACGGTCGTGAGCAGAAACCGGCGGCTCGGGAAGCGGAAGCGGTAAAGTAGCAGAACGGATCACAGCAGGCCTCTTGCAAGACGTTTATTTAATCGCCATCTTACCATCTGAAATTAGAAATGTTCAGCCAATATTTGGAGAGATTTAACTTTCGGGGTGGCGGGAAGTGTTAACTTAGGCGAACGAAATATGAGTTGCAGAAATATCTCCGATAAACAGGGTTAATGGCGGGCTGTGCACAGAGGGAAGAAGCAAGCCGGAAGAGGGAAGAAGCAAGACCCAAAAAGCAATACAGCGAGGAAGAAGCACTAAAATCAAGGGTTTCGGCAATGCCAGAACGCCCGCAGCGCATGGCCAGACGCCTAAAAATTCTGTTTGGCATCAATCGCGCCTTTACTCCTTGTGCTGCCGCCCCAAATAGACTGTCTCTCACCGAAGCCATCCGGGTGCAAGACGATCGAAACGCCACCAACAGGCAATAAACTTGCAAAATACTGTAAAAACAGTTAAGAATCGGAAGCATACTCCTGATTTTTGATAGAGCAAAGCAAGGTAGAAATCGATGAGCTTAAGAGAACGCATTGACGCAGAAATCAAAGCAGCCATGAAGTCCAAGGACAAAGTTCGCTTGGAAACTGTTCGCGGCATCAAGAAAGTTATTCTCGAAAAAGAAGTCAGCCTCCGTCCCTCAGGACAAGAGACGCTGACAGAAGCTCAAGAATTGGAAATTTTGATGCAGATAGCTAAACAGCGCCGGGATTCGATCGACCAATACCGCAAAGGTGGCCGCGAGGACTTAGTGGCTCAGGAGGAGGCGGAGTTGGCCATTCTCGAAGAGTATTTGCCGGCGCAGATGTCTGATGAAGAGGTGAGTCAAGTGGTTGACGAGGTGATTGCTTCGGTGGGCGCTACTTCTGCAAAAGATATGGGTAAGGTGATGGGCAAGGCTATGCAGCAGCTTAAGGGCAAAGCAGATGGTAACAGAATTCAAGACATGGTGAAAGCAAAGCTTAACAGTTGACAGTGGACAGTGGACAGTGGACAGTTGACAGTTGGCAGTTGACAGTTGACAGTTGACAGAAAAGCAGGAAAGCAGTCATTAGTCAGCAGTCATTAGTCAGCAGTCATCAGTCAGCAGTCATCAGAGTCAGGAAGGATTTAACAGCAAATCTCCTGCGGTTTCTCTTTGCGGACGGGGTTTAGGGGTCTATCGCAAAGCAACCGCAGGGGGTTTGTCCCTGCATTGAGTTAGAGGTTGTCCCTGTTTGACTTGGAAAAAATCCAATTTCTCAAAGTTGCTCAAAAAGAAGTAAAATGCTAACTTTCGTCGGGACTGGGAACTACAGACAGTGGAGTAAGCTCTTGGGCATTAATAGACCTAGGATTACTAAGTCTGCCAGCGATCGTCTATTTTTTAACTTCTACTTAAACTTATGCAGCCACCTATTGCTATTGGAACTCTCCTACAAAACCGCTACCGCTTGGTAAGTATTTTAGGTCAAGGAGGATTTGGCCGGACTTATTTAGTAGAAGACGAGGGGCGGTTTAAAGAACGCTGTGCCCTCAAGGAATTGATTCCGATGCAAAGCGGGCCTTACGTTTTGGAAAAATCGAAGGAATTGTTTCAAAGAGAGGCGGCAATACTTTACCAAATTGCCCACCCGCAAATTCCCCAGTTTCGGGCAATATTTGAAGAGAATCAACGTTTGTTTTTAGTGCAGGATTACGTGGAAGGGATGACTTACCGCGAACTGTTGCTCGATCCTTCTACAAGTAGCACTTTGGGTGAAGCAGAAGTCTTAGTATTTATCCGGCAAATGCTGCCGGTACTGGCTCACATCCACGCCCGGGGCATCATCCACCGCGATATCTCGCCGGAAAATATCATCCGCCGGGAAATGGATCAGTTGCCGGTACTGATTGACTTTGGAGTGGTGAAAGAACTCGCCACCAAAGTGCAGTCTCCCGAAGGCACAGCCCACGCGACAACTGTGGGTAAAATCGGCTACGCGCCGATGGAACAGTTGCAAAGCGGGCGCGCCACTGCCAGCAGCGACCTGTATGCTTTAGCTGTAACAGCGATCGTCCTGCTGACGGGCAAAGAACCGCAGGAATTGCTGGATCAAACGACTTTACAGTGGAATTGGCAGCAGCGAGTGCAGGTAAGCGCGGGCTTGGCTGCGGTGCTGAATCGGATGTTAAATCGCTCTCCGGGCGATCGATATCAATCTGTCAGCGAAGTCGCCCAAGCACTTGACGGCAAAATTAATCCTCAGCCTCAATCTAACGTGCCAACTGCACCGCCAGCATCAGCAGTCGTGCCGTCAAATGCTTCGCTAATCGCAACCGTAGCCGTGGGTAGGCCGCCCGAACCCGAGCCGATGGTGCCCCTAAGTGCCGGCCCGCAAAACCAGCCAGATCCGCTAATTGAGCCCGCTGGTGGCTCTTTTTGGGACAATCCCGCCGCTGCGATCGGACTGCTAACGGGCTTAGTTATTTTGACAGGCTTCGGTTCCTGGGCATTAGTAGGTTCATTTCTCAACAAACCCACGCCCAAGGCGACTCCAACCCCAGCAGAAATCGCAACTCCGACACCGAGACTGACTCCGCTACCAAACCCAGAACCTTTGCCAACTCCAACTCCACAACTGACACCAAGCCCAAGCCCAGAACCGAACCCAAGCCCAAGCCCAGAACCGAACCCAAGCCCAAGCCCAGAACCTTTACCGGAACCGACCCCAGCGCCGGAACCGGAACCGACGCCAGCGCCGAACCCAAGCCCAAGCCCAGAACCTTTACCGGAACCGACTCCCGCACCGACTCCGGCGCCAGAACCGACTCCGGCGCCAGCGCCCAAACCGACTCCGGCACCGACTCCGGCGCCCAAACCGACTCCGACTCCGACTCCGGCGCCAGCGCCCAAACCGACTCCGGCACCGACTCCAGCACCGAAACCGACTCCGGCACCGACTCCGGCACCCAAACCGACCCCAGTACCGACTCCCGCGCCATCACCGACTCCAGCGCCGGAACCTGCACCTGCACCTGCACCAACTCCTGCACCGGAACCTGCACCTGCACCTGCACCAACTCCTGCGCCGGAACCTGCACCTGCACCTGCACCGACTCCCGCACCCTCGCCTTCACCCTAGTTCTGGCAAAATTCCTCTAGACTAAAGTGGAAGTCAATTACTTACTAGCTATTTCCCAATGAACTCGCTGCTGATTGCTGGAACTGATACCGACGCGGGCAAAACTGTTTTGACCAGTGCTTTGGCTGCTTATTGGCAAATGTATTTTCCCGATCGCAGTTTGGGAATTATGAAGCTGTTGCAAACCGGCACGGGCGATCGCGAACTCTACACCCGTTTATTTAGCCTCGACCAATCCCCCGAAGAACTCAATCCGCTGCACTTTGGCGCGCCTCTAGCACCACCGATTGCTGCGGAACGCGAGGGGAGACAGATCGAACTCGAAAAGGTTTGGACGGCGCTGCAAAGCCTGACTGAGCGCAAGAAATTTGTGCTGATCGAGGCTTTGGGAGGGCTGGGTTCCCCTGTAACGCGGGAACTGACGGTGGCGGATATTGCCCGAGATTGGCGGCTGAGGGGCGTTTTGGTGGTACCTGTGAGGTTGGGTGCGATCGGGCAAGCTGTAGCGAATGTTGCTCTCGCCAGACACACTGGTTTTCAGCTTAGAGGTATTGTCCTCAATTGCGTTCAAGCTTGTTCGGAACAAGAAATTGCCGATTTGGCGCCGATCGATTTAATCCAGTCCCTGACTCAAATACCCGTGTTGGGTACTTTGCCGCATTTAGACGATCCAAATGACTTGACAAAATTAGCGGCATCAGCATCAGAATTAGACTTAGAGCGATTACTTCCGGGAGTTAATTTAATACCTCAGATTGCTAAATAACCCCATTCTCAACACCTCTATTTTTGATTTTTTTTGCGTACTGTGTGGCCTCTGTGGTTAAAAAATAAGATTTTATTTTAACCGCAGAGAGCACAGAGAAGAAAAAGAGAGAGTTTTACAGATTATTTAACTGGTTCTCAGGTAGAGCCAGGTAACAAGTAAAACAAATAATATCAAATCCACTCTTCATCGTCCTGTATTAATCTCTCTCTTCTCTTCCTTTGCGTCCTTTGCGCCTTCGCGGTTAAATCATTCCGATGCAACCGGAAACGATATAACAAGTAACAAGTAACAAGTAACAAGTAACAAGTAACAAGTAACAAATAATATGGTTTCTACTGTACCGAATTTAACAGATATCGATTTATCTCAACTGCGGCTGGAGATTAGAAATTTGCAGCCTCAGCTAGTCGAATGGCGGCGCCGCTTGCACCAAAAGCCGGAGTTGGGTTTTGATGAGAATTTAACAGCTCAGTTTGTCTCGCAAAAGTTGCAAGAATGGGGAATTGAGCATCAAACTAATATTGCTAAAACCGGTGTTGTCGCAACTATCGACAGCGGAAAGCCGGGGCGAGTTTTGGCAATTCGGGCGGATATGGATGCTTTGCCGATTCAAGAGGAAAATGAGGTGGATTATCGATCGCAGCATGATGGTATTATGCACGCTTGCGGTCACGACGGCCACACTGCGATCGCCCTGGGAACAGTTTGTTATCTCGCCAAGCACAAACACAGCTTTTCGGGTAAGGTAAAATTCATCTTTCAGCCCGCCGAAGAAGGCCCGGGCGGCGCCAAACCGATGATTGAAGCCGGAGTTTTGCAGAATCCTGACGTTGAGGCGATCGTCGGCTTGCATTTGTGGAACAATCTACCATTAGGCACTGTAGGCGTCCGCAGCGGCGCCCTGATGGCGGCTGTAGAAGTTTTTGACTGCACGATTTTTGGCAAAGGCGGGCACGGTGGAATGCCACATCAGACTGTAGATGCGATCGTCGTTACAGCCCAAATTGTCAGCGCCCTACAGACAATTGTCGCACGGAACGTTGACCCGATCGACTCAGCGGTAGTCACAGTCGGTAAATTCCACGCAGGACACACCCACAACGTCATCGCTGACACCGCCCAAATCGGCGGTACAGTGCGCTATTTCAATCCCACATATCGAGGTTATTTCTCTAAGCGAATCGAGCAAGTAATTGCCGGGATTTGTCAGAGTCACGGCGCAAGTTACCAACTAGATTATTCTTCGATTTATCCGCCAGTCATCAACGATTCGAGCATGGCTCAATTGGTGCGCAGCGTAGCAGAATCGGTTGTAGAAACTCCTGCGGGAATAGTACCAGAATGTCAAACAATGGGCGGGGAGGATATGTCATTCTTTTTGCAACAAGTCCCCGGCTGCTATTTCTTTTTAGGTTCTGCTAATCCCGAGAAAAACTTAGCTTACCCGCACCACCACCCGCGTTTTGATTTTGATGAAACTGCTTTGGGGATGGGTGTAGAAATGTTTGTGCGTTGCGTAGAAAAGTTTTGCGGTTAGACTGGGCGGTTGGGGTGCATCTGCCGCAAGGCAAATATATCCGTAGGGGCGAAGCATGACCGTAGTGAATATGGGATGATAACTAATAACTTATCTGCGGTCATGCTTCTTCAGGCTTCAAA
>NZ_JAUBOJ010000108.1:0-5547 GCF_036700185.1 Microcoleus sp. BM001215392
TAGTCGATAGGATACAGGCGCGAATGCTTCGCCCTTGCGGATATGTTTGCACAATTGGGATGCTCCCTTTTTTTATTTAACCGCAGAGAGCGCAGAGGGCGCAGAGGAGTAGAAAAGAGAGATGTTCGCAAATTCTGCTTTCTGTTGCTATATTATCCCGGAACGGTCATCGGCACGCCATTATCCGAAGGTTTCAATTTCAGTAAAAAAGGCACTGCTTTTTGCACCCATGCTTTGACAGGTGTGTAACTTGCTGCGTGTTCTCCGAAAGAGATTTCCAGCATATCTGTGTGAATTATGCCGGGATTCAAAGGAATCGCTGCCATGCCTCGCGGGAGTTCTTGGGCGAGCGATCGCGTCAATCCTTCGATCGCCCACTTAGAAGCGCAATAGGGCGCGACTTCCGGCGAAGTTGACCTTCCCCAACCCGAACTAAAGTTGACAATGATGCCACTTTTTCGAGCAATCATTGCCGGGACAAAGTGGCGAATTACATTCGCGGTTCCTTTAATATTAACATCAATTACTTGAGAGAACTCTTCGCTGCTGATATTCCAAAGCGGCGCGGAATAATTAGTGATAGCTGCATTGTTAATCAGCAAATCTGGCGGTTGCTGATGAGCCATAATTTCTGTAGCCCAAGCTTTGACTTGCTCGTCGCTGGCAACATCCAAACAAGTAAAATGATGGGGCGCACTATATTTTTGGTTGAGTTGTTCCACGGCTTGGGAAGAGCGGGCGCATCCTAAAACTGTGTGTCCCAATTCAATAAACTTTTCGGTCATGGCGAGACCGAGACCGCGACTGACTCCGGTAATTACAATTAATTTTGTCATAGAGTTGGTGCAATTTTTAGATTAAGTAATAGAATACATATTGACGGAGCATTTAACAAATCATCCCAGGGGGAAAGCATGAAAGTAAAAGCAGCAGTTGCTCGCAGTGCCGGCCAACCTTTGACCATTGAAACGGTCGATCTAGATGGGCCACGAGATGGTGAGGTGCTGGTAGAAATTAAAGCGACGGGTGTTTGTCACACTGATGCTTATACTCTTTCTGGCGCCGATCCCGAGGGTTTGTTTCCGGCAATTCTCGGCCACGAGGGAGCTGGGATTGTTGCGGATGTGGGGGCGGGAGTGACAAGTGTCAAAAAGGGCGATCGGGTAATTCCACTTTACACTCCCGAATGTCGCAACTGCACATATTGTTTGAGTGGCAAAACGAATCTCTGTCAAGCAATTCGCCTCACTCAAGGACAAGGCGTGATGCCCGACGGGACGAGCAGATTTTCAATTAATGGCGAGAAAATTTTCCATTACATGGGAACTTCTACCTTCGCTAATTATACAGTATTGCCAGAAATTGCCGTAGCGAAAATTCGCGATGACGCTCCCTTTGACAAAGTTTGTTTGATCGGCTGCGGCGTTACAACTGGCATCGGCGCTGTCATCAATACGGCGAAAGTAGAACCTGGTTCTAATGTCATAGTTTTTGGTTTGGGCGGCGTGGGTTTGAATGTAATTCAAGCAGCGCGCCTGGTGGGAGCTAATATGATTGTCGGCGTAGATATGAATCCCGACAAACGAGCAATGGCGGAAAAATTCGGCATGACTCACTTTGTAAATCCCCGCGAAGTTGAGGGCGATTTAGTGCCTTATTTAGTAGATTTAACCAAAGGCGGAGCTGATTACACTTTTGAATGTATCGGCAACGTTAACGTGATGCGCCAAGCTTTGGAATGCTGTCACAAAGGTTGGGGTGTGAGCGTGATTGTCGGGGTAGCGGGAGCCGGGCAAGAAATTAGCACCCGCCCGTTTCAATTAGTAACTGGTAGAGTGTGGAAAGGCACGGCTTTTGGTGGCGCGAAGGGCCGAACCGATGTTCCGAAGATTGTTGATTGGTACATGGATGGTAAAATTGATATTGACAGTTTGATTACTCAGGTAATGCCGATCGAGCAAATTAATGAAGCTTTTGATTTGATGCACCAAGGCAAAGTAATTCGCACTGTTTTGACATTTTGAATTATTGGTTATTCGTTATTGGTTATTGGTTATTTGTTATTTGTTATTTGAACAATGACAATCAATTTCCCAATCCTTAATGCCCTGTTTGGCCAATGCCCAATGCCCAATTCCCAATTATCAATTACCAATTACTATGTCCGAATCATTAAAACTGGAAAAACAATATAAAAGCTTCGGTGGCCAACTCGGCTTTTACAGCCATCAATCATTCGCCTGCAACAGCGACATGAAATTCACTGTTTATCAGCCACCACAAGCCAAAACAAAACCCGTACCAATCCTGTACTTTCTATCAGGTTTAACCTGTACGGAAGAGAACTTTATGGCAAAAGCGGGGGCGCAACAATGGGCAGCAAAATATGGGTTAATGCTGGTGGCGCCCGACACTAGCCCGCGCAATACTGGCATTCCCGGCGAAGATGATGATTGGGATTTGGGAAGCGGTGCGGGTTTTTATGTGGATGCGACAGCCGCACCTTGGAATTCTCACTATCGAATGTACAGTTATGTGGTTGATGAGTTGCCGAATTTAATCGCGGCAAACTTTCGGGTGATACCGGAAAAGCAGGGGATTTTCGGTCATTCGATGGGCGGACACGGGGCTTTAATTTGCGCGTTAAAAAACGGCGATCGCTATCTTTCAGTTTCGGCTTTTGCGCCTATTTGCGCCCCTGTGCGCAGCCCTTGGGGACAAAAAATATTTGGACACTACCTCGGTGGCGATCGGGAGAGTTGGAAGGCTTGGGATGCGAGCGAATTAGTTCGCCAAAAGCAATACAAGCGTCCGATTTTGATTGACTGCGGTACGGATGATTCGTATCTAGCTGACGGGCAATTATTGCCGGATGCGTTTGCTGTTGCTTGTGCAAAAGTGGGACAGCCGCTGACTTTAAGGATGCAGGAAGGTTACGATCACAGCTATTATTTTGTGGCTAGTTTTATGGAGGATCACATTCGCCATCATGCGGCTGCCTTGTGCAAGTAAAATAGGTTCGTAGTAAGGACTTTAGTCCTCCCAGGTTCGTAGTAAGGATTTTAGTCCTCCCAGGTTCGTAGTAAGGACTTTAGTCCTAAAGGTTCGTATTAAGGACTTTAGTCCTCCCAGGTTCGTAGTAAGGACTTTAGTCCTCCCAGGTTCGTATTAAGGATTTTAGTCCGGAGAGGACTGAAGTCCTCACTACGAACCACTGAAGTCTTCACTACAAACCAATGGGAAATACCCACTCTTTGTACTTGCTATCGCGATTTTCGATAATTCCCGTCAGTTTGTCCAAAATCTTTTCAGTGATGGGTCGGTTTTTCGGCAATTGATAGTTTTCTATTCGGTTAATTGGCGTAATTTTGGCGGCGGTTCCGCACAGGAAAATCTCGTCTGCAATCAACAGTTCTGATTTGTCAACGGGTCTTTCTGTGACTTCAATTCCTAAGTCTCGGGCGATGGTGATTACGCTATCTCTGGTGATTCCTTCCAGAATATCTTGCTCGAAACCGGGAGTAACTAATTTACCGTTTCTGGCGACAAATATGTTCATTCCTGAAGCTTCGCTGACCTTTCCTTGGGTGTTCATCATAATCGCTTCGTCGAAGCCGGATTCTACTGCTTCTGTTTTAGCTAGGGCTGAGGTGATGTAGGCGCCGCTAATTTTACCTCTTAGAGGTAAGCTGCGGTCTTCTTGACGGTACCAAGAGCTAATTCTACAGTTAACTCCTTCTTTTGGCAAGTAGTCGGAAAGTTCTAATCCGTAAACAAAGAAGTCTGTTTCTACGTTGTGCAGTCTGGGGGCTATTCCTAAACTTGATGTGTAGATAAATGGACGGATATAAAATGATTTTGTAGGCTGATTTTTTTTAACAAAATCAGTGATTACTTGTTGGATTTTGTCGGGGGGAATATCGCAGTGGAGGAAGCTGGCACTTTGACTTAATCTTTGACAGTGACGGTCTAATCTAAATAGTAAGATGCGATCGGCATTTTGGGGGTCGGGAATTCCTCTCAACCCGCCTAAAACTCCGGTTCCGTAGTGCAGGGCGTGGGTGGCTATGGAAATTTTGGCGTCGGTAAATGGCAGAAATTGGTTTTGAAAGTAGGCGATGGGGAGAAAACTATCCATGATTCAAGCTGGCGATGAGTTTGGCAGTCCGCGAGGAATGGTGATTTTGGTTATATTACCATAAGTTATGCGATTTTAAATTTGGGATTTGGGATTTGGAATTGACAATGACTGATGAACTATCGGTTTTGAGATAGCCTGCTGTTGGATTATTTTTTGTGAACTGGGATGATTCTTGTGTTGGTATAACGATTTATAAAATAATATAAATTGCGCTCGGTTTGGTTGATAATTGTTTTGAGAAAAAGTGCACTTCTCGAAGAGGGCTGCGCTCACGACTATTAACAAAAATCAATGAAGGGGTAACTGTGGCACGTAAATGTTTCATCATTGAAATGGGGATGGGTATCGACCAGCACGGGCAGGAACCGACTGTGGCGGCCGCTAGGGCTGTACGAAATGCGATCGCCAATAATGCTCTCCTAGGCGTCTGGGAAGTGGCGGGTTTGACTGACCCCAATCAGATGATTGTGGAGGTGAAGGTGGCTGTTCCTTACCCGGAACAAGTGCGACACGAGGAGGTGTTGGCGGTGCTGCCTTTTGGTAGCAAAACTCTGATTGTGGAGCCAGGGGGGATGATTGTGCCCGGAAGGGCGATCGCCTCTCTGAATGATAAAAATGATGAAATGTTAATCGCTGTGGCGGCTGTGACTGTTTTTGTGGACAATCAGCAGTAACTAATTGTGTGTGGTTTGAATAAATCGGCGGGCGTGCAAGTGCGATCGCCCGTCGGTGAGAAAATTATTAATTTAGTCTAAGTTTCCCGCAGCAAAAATAGAGTCCGATCGCGTGCAAGTGCGATCGGACTCTAGCTAATTATTGCGGCCCGCTGACATCTGCCAACATTTGGTTGACCATTTGCAAGTGCGCCTGAAGGTTGGGCAATTTCTGGGTAGCCCAAGCCTTTAACTGGGGATCTTGTCCTTGTTGAGATTGAGCCTTAAACAAAGCAATAGCCTGATTGTGGCTGTCGATCATCGCCTGCTTGTAAGCTGCGTCAAAACTTGCACCCGAGAGTCCCGAAAGTCGATCGCTCAAAGCTTTGTTTTGGCCGCTCATCTGCTTGGGTACTTCTATGCCCTTTTGCATTGCTAACTGCATCAGTTCTTGATTGACCCGGGTGTGTTCGTCAATCATTTGTTGCCCGTACTGTTTTACAGCACTGCTAGAACCGCGCTGCACTGCCAACCTGCCGAGCTGCACTTCCAGCATACCAGTTTGACCTGCTTGCATCACAAAGTTGCTGTCTCTGCTGCTGAGAGAATTAGGAGAATTCTTTTCTGTTGAAGAGCTGGGAGAACGGCCGGGATCGTTATTGTTGCTGGGGACAGTAGAGTCGAAAGGACGGCCGCCAGGATTTGTATTGTTGTTTGGATCGCTCACAGGAGCTTCCGAAGAGCGATCGGGAT
>NZ_JAUBOJ010000108.1:5647-6590 GCF_036700185.1 Microcoleus sp. BM001215392
GTTGTTTGGATCGCTCACAGGAGCTTCCGAAGAGCGATCGGGATTGTTATTGTTGTTTGGCTCGCTCATTGGAGCTTCCGAAAAACTGTCCCTCGAATTGCTATTGTTGACATCGAGACCCGTAGAGTCCGAAGGACGGCCGCCGGGATTTGTATTGTTGTTGGCATCGATCGCAATTAAGCCAGCAGAATTAGAATTGTTCGAGTCGTTAGTCTGGCGGTTCAATTCTGCAAATCCGGGAACCGCGAGCAAGGAACTAACACCGGCAATTCCGGCAACTGTAAGCAGTTTTGCGAACAAATTTTTACGATTGAGTGAAGTCATGAATTTCTAAGCCTCTAGGTTTTCAAGTTTTCATTAGTAAGTGAAGCGAAGCTATCGGGAGCGTGAATCGCCCGAAACTACCGGCGAACCGACGCTGGATCGTCTTTTTTGCGAAACAAGTTGAGCAAACCTAACGCGCCCAGGGCACCAAGCCAGCCGAGATTGTTGGGGCGATCGCGCCGATCGGTCAAAACTCCAGAATTAGTGTCAGTCGGTGCCGATGTCGTACCGCTGGTATCGGTTGTACCTGTCGTACCGCTAGTACCCGTGCCTGTCGTACCTGTCGTACCTGTCGTACCTGTCGTACCGCTAGTACCCGTGCCTGTCGTACCGCTGGTACCGGCTGTACCTGTCGTACCTGTCGTACCTGTCGTACCGCGAGTACCCGTACCTGTGGTACCGCTGGTACCGGCTGTACCTGTCGTGCCAGTTGTACCAGTTGTACCGCTAGTACCGGGTGTACCTGTCGTGCCAGTTGTACTGTTGGTGCCCGTCCCAGTTGTACCGCTGGTACCGCTAGTACCTGTCGTGTCAGTTGTGCCTGTCGTACCGCTAGTACCCGTGCCTGTCGTGTCAGTTGTGCCTGTCGTACCGCTAGTACCCGTGCCTGTCGTGTCAG
>NZ_JAUBOJ010000108.1:6690-17966 GCF_036700185.1 Microcoleus sp. BM001215392
TCGTACCGCTAGTACCGCTAGTACCCGTACCAGTCGTACCGCTGGTACCGGCTGTGCCACTAGTACCGCTAGTACCAGTCGTACCGCTGGTGCCGCTAGTACCGCTAGTACCAGTCGTACCGCTGGTGCTGCTAGTACCGCTAGTACCAGTCGTACCGCTGGTGGCACTGCCGGCGCTACCGCCTCCAGCAGTGCCTCCTCCCGACTGCGCAGAAGCAGGCACTGCTAAGGAAACCGTTGCTAAACCTAAAGTACAAGCGCTTGCTAAAACAACTTTCAACAATTTAAAAGATTTCATGGTTATGCTTGCTTTTGCTTTGTAGAGTCGTGCGAACGCTTTTTATTGCCAACAAAACCCTAGGCTTTAATTGACAGCGGAACGTGCAACTTTTATCAAATTTGCTGCGGGAACCTGAATGCAAGAGAGCAAATTTAATTTCCTCGCTTAGTTCGGTTTTCCTGGGAAAATTTACACCACAGCGTCAATAGTCTATAACCTATTCCGGATCGTGCAATTCCGACATTCATCTTTAGGAATATTTGGCAAATTAGCCTTTTATTTCAGGTGGTGGATGCTATCTGATTTGATGCTTCTCTACGAACTCAAAATCTTGGGATTGGGATGGGCAGATAGACCAGGTTTAGCTGAAAATTGTTCGGTTAAAGTTTGGCTCGCTTAACTCCACCAGATGAGTTAGTTTAATATTGTTTTTAGTGATATTTTTCCTGGACTTGCTGCGGAAAAATTTTGACTGTGGCAGAATACCGCTCTAAGTTTTCCAGGAAATTAATCGAGCTCAAAAAGTGCGCGAGACAACTCTGATGCTAGCTTGAGTTCCTACAACAAAAGCAGCCACAAGGCTTTTGACTCAGTTTTTACTGCCGGCTCCGCCTTCTTCAAAAGGCAAACTGATGGTTGTGCGAGTTTGGCCGGCGCGAAATTAGATTAACCAGCGGTGGCGGAAGGAGTCAGAATTGATTGTGAGTGCGATCGACCAAATCCTGATATAGTAGACTCAAAGGTATGCCAGAGAGCGCTTGTTCTCTAACAAAAATCCCCAGCGGACATCAACTATGCTGCATCGAATTCTTGCCAGAAGTCGCTATCTAATGTTAATCGCTGTACTCGGTTGTTTTACAGCCTCTGTGACGCTTTTGATCTACGGTGCTCTGGAAACTGTGATTACTATCAGCCACATTATAAGTACAGGCTCGGTTTCCAGTGAAAACTCCAAACAACTGATTCTATCGTTTATCGAAGTTGTAGATTTGTTTTTGCTAGCGACAGTATTTTACATTACTGCACTTGGACTTTACGAGCTGTTTATTGACGAGCGAATTAAAGTACCTCACTGGCTGGAAATTCACAACATCGACGACCTCAAAACCAAACTTGCCAGCGTGATTGTCGTCGTATTGAGCGTATTGTTTCTCGGTCAGGCCGTTAAATGGAACGGCGATCCGAACATCCTGTCTTTTGGAGTAAGTATTGCTTTAGTAATCGCTGCGCTGACCTATTTTCTGAGTTCGCAGGTGAAAAAGCCGAAGTCAGATTTGTAGCTGTGCGATCGGAGAAATTATCCAAATCCCGCGCCACTAGCAACGACCATTTAATTGATTTTTATTAATAAACAAGTCCAATATTACATCTGTCTTCGGACTGATAAATATGCGGTCTTAAACTTGCTTTGAGAGAGAGGAAAGTAGTTGCCGATCGTATATAAGATTGCAGTTATGTTTAATAGTAGGAGTCAACTATGCCAGAACAATCATTTGACACATTGCCTTCAGAAGTACAAGAATTGCCGCCAGGAGCGCAGAATATTTTTAAAGCTGCTTTGGCGAGCGCTACCGAAGATGGAATGAGCCAAGACGCTGCGACTCGCGTTGCTTGGAATAGCGTCAAATCAGAGTATGTTCAAGGTGACGGCGGCTGGCATCACAAGGGCGACGATACTAACCAAACTCGTAAATCTGTACAGTCTGGTGGCAATTAGGTATTAGTCCTCAGTCATCAGTCCGCTAAAATAACCTCGCTCTGGTTTGATAGTTGGGACTTGATTCCTCTCTCTGAAAATGCGGATTCAAGTCCTGACGACAAACCAATGTAATTGAGGTTATATCGTTCGGAATTCATTCGGCATTGTCCGAGGAATGAATTCCCCATTACGAACCAAGCAGTGTATGGATGACGGGCAATGATTTAGGTTGATAGCTGTCGGATGCGGCCCTGTTCCCCATCTAAATCCTGCTGTTGAGCAGCTAATGTAGCGTACTCGATCGGGCGTCGCATATCCCATTGCAGTTGGGCTAAAACCAGCAAGCTAAATACCATGACAAATCCCGTAAACAGGAAAGACCAGCCGATCGTATAAGGCAAAATTAGAATTCCCAACACGTGAAACAAACTGGCCGCTAATAGCGCGCGCGATCGCACAGCCAATCCAGTCCAAAAATATCCGAGTCCGCTCATTCCCAACCACAGGGGACAGAGATTAGCTAACACTTTTCCCCAACCCAAAAAAATGCCCAAGTCTGTCAGCAGCAATCCCAATAACATCAGGATTACCCAACCGTAAAGCACCCAAGTCAAGCGTTCTTTTTTGACCCAAAAGTACGTCCAGCTTACCATCGCCACTGTACCTACGAGGCTGAGTACCGACCACAAAGCTGCTTGCAGCATCCAACTCACAGGCAAAAATTGTGCCGTGCCGAACATGGGTATCAACAGCAAGCCCCACATCAGGCAAGCTCGATCGAGGCAAGTATAAAATGTTGAGTAAGACCGTTTTTTTCCTAGGGGAAACTCAAAGTGCCAAATTCCTTCTAAATCCTGAAGGTTAGGGTTAAACTGTTTGCGGCGCAGAGGCGGAACTGAACAATTAAAAAAACTCATATTTGACAAAATTTAAATTCACGATTAGTTGCTTATGTCCTATATCAACAGCAATTTATAGAATTGCAATCAGTCAATTGGATTAATCTATTGGGTTTTTTTATAGCTCGGAAGTGATACTTGTTGGATGGCATAACCTCAATCCGGAATAAAAAGATTTAATAAGTTTATAAAATAGCTCTTGCGACGGATGGCTGCACTCTTATTTATTGGATACTTTGAAAAAAGTAAACCTTGTTACAGAATTTATGCTCACTTCATCCCATCCTCTCAAACAGGTATTTCACTGCCCGGAAGAATCAGATTTTTACTCGCATTGCTTGGAAAGTCTAGTGTTAAATCACAGCGACGAGTCTCTCTCAATCGTAGAGTTTGGTTCTGGAGAGGGAAGCCCAGTTATTAAATCTTTGCTGAGAAGTGATTTTGAAGGAACAATACAGGGATTTGAGTTGAATAATGTAGCTTGGAAAATTGCTCAATCTCAAATTAAGCAATACGAACTGAGCCAACAATATACTGTTCACAATTGCTCTTTTTTTGATTCGCCTTTATACCATTCGGCAGATTGTGTAATCTCCAATCCGCCTTACTTACCAGCCGCTGACGATCGGATTTATCAGCCACTGTTGCACGGGGGGACAGATGGCTCGACCATTGCTAAAAAACTTTTATCTTTGGAGCGCGAGCAAGTTTTGTTGATGGTTTCGAGCTATTCTAATCCTGTGGGTTTGATCGATTATGCCTTGGGTAGAGGCTACTCGGTGGCGAATTTTGAAATTGCACCTTTAACTTTTGGCTATTACAGTTCGGAGCAAAAGGTGAAAAGCGCGATCGCCAATCTCCGAAAACAGGGCATGGCTTTTTATTCGGAAAATATCTATCTGCTGGCGGGAGTTTTGTTTCAGAAGCAGCAAAAGTCGCCCAGAGATTTGTCGATCGAGCTAATTCAGTTATTGACTGCTTTGTAACATACGGCCCTGGTAGCCCTGGTAGGGTGCCCAGCGTCACAAACTGCTTGAGTAAAGTAAAAGTTTGTGACGCTGGGTACCCGCGCGCGATCGCCCTTTAATTGTGTTCTGTTGCTTGGATCGATCGCACTACAGCCAACGCAGCCCGATCGCCGATCCACTTTTCCTGATCGTAGCCCAACACCAATTCCCAGGCTTCATCCGGGTATTTGTCAGCCAGTGGGATCGCCACCTCATCGAGCATCCAGCGCCCGTGACGCTCATCTTCTCGGATGTGGAGTTCCCAATAACCCATCGCAGCCTGCGAGAGGCCCAGACGCTGCGCGGCGGCTAGATAATTGCGGTAAGCCACGGGCCCGGCTACTTCAAAATAAGTCAGTCCGCCGTTGTAGCGCAGAAAGTGGCGCTTGCGTTCGGTAAGCAAAAAGTTGTGGTTGATGCTGGCGAGCACTTCCCAAGGTACTAAATCGAAATAGGCTTCCGGTTCCGTGCTCATCCCGAATTCGGCCAGCATTTGGGCAAAATAAGTTGAGTGCTTGCGGGCTAAGCGACCGCCGCCGTATTCTTCGATCAGTACCCGCGTCAGGGTTGACTGAATTTCGTTGCCAGCACCGCCGATGATGCGAGAAACGCGGCTGGCTTCCACTAAACCGTCGAAGGAGGCGATCGCCAGCAGGTGTCTGTATCCCCCTTCAGTCATCTGTTCTCGCAAGTAGCGATCGATTGGGGTGAGTTCTGGATCGACATCGGCAGCGGCGCGATCGCGCAGAGCTTGCTTGACATCCTGGATGTTTTGCAGGGCTGCAACGTCGATTTGGGCGCTTTCCCACTGCTGCCAAGGTGACTCGATGCGATCGCGCACAGAACGCAGATAGTGCGATCGCTCGTTGTTGTAGCGGCACAAATCGTCGTACCAAAACAAGTTGAGGCGGTTGATGCGGTAGAGTACGCGCTGCAAGAAGCGGTGCGCAGCCTCGTCCCCCTCAGGTTGCTGATATGCCGATCGCAGGGCCAAGGCGATCGTGCTTTCAAAATCGCTCACAAGTAACGGTTTTGCCGCCACCGTCTTGTCTAAATCCTCCACAAGCAGCAAATTGACAAATTGGCGATCGGCTGCCTCATAATTTGGGAGTGCAAGTTGCTTTTTCGGAAGACTCGGCGAGTCAATTTTTGGGAGTAAGTCTGCGGTATTTTGCATGGAATCAAGTTATGTTAACTCAGATTATTGTGCAGCCTGCCACCAGAGCCAACCGTTGCAGATTGCTGAATATTTTGGCTGCTTGTTTTCAAGATACCGAATCATTCAGCCGGATACACCTTTCTATTGATAGATATTTTTTAGTTTCCCTGGTTCTCTGCTCTTGCTTTAACTAACTAATTACTTCTGACTGCCTCTGGGAGCGATCGAGTAATTGGCGCTAATATTTCAGCATCTTGTTTAGCAGGCACAGCTTCCCGCCACGCTGTGATACCGCCTGAGAGGAAAGCTAAATTCAAATGCGTTTTTTGCAATTTTTGGTAGGCTTTAACTGAGCGCCCTCCCCGCGCGCAATAAAGTAAAATAGTTGGTTGAGTTTGATTAGATTTGACCGCCGATCGAGCAATAGCTTGCACTTGCTTAATACCAAATCCAGCTTCAATGTCAATCAGGGGAACCAAGGGACTTTCACCGATGCGATCTTCTGCGTATTCTTCAGGCGATCGCACGTCAATCAAAATCACAGGTTTTAACTTACCCTGCTGCAATTCGGCAACAGTTACTTTTGGGGCATTCAAACTCACGATAAAAGTGGGAATATCCATGTGATTAAATAGAGCAACTGCACTCAAAGAACCAAGACTAATTAATATCAAGCCCATAATTACCCGCAACGGGCGAGAATAGAGATTAATACTTTGTTTGAAATTTAGATTTAGCATTTTGCATCATCCTTAAAAATGGATAGGACATTTGTCCGACATATCCAGCAGGTATAGAATCAGATATACCATATTTATGAGGCATTTTTCTCGACGGCATATACATAGTGCCAAATAGCAAATCTAACAGTGGCAACTGAACGGCAAAATTTTTGTTGTGGATTTTGGGACTTTGACTGTGATGCCAGTGATGGAATTCCGGGGTGGCGACGAACCACTTTAGCGGGCCAAACTTGATGGTAATGTTAGCATGAATTAAAAATGCGATCGCCGCCGAATAAAGAGCATAAACCACGAAAGTTTCCTTGGTAAATCCCAACCATACAAGAGGCATGATTTTGCAAATCTGAGTAAAGAGTTGCTCGCAGGGATGTACGCGCACTGCGGCCAACCAATCCATGCGTTCGATGCTGTGATGGACTGCATGAAATTGCCAAAGCCAAGGTACTTCATGCAGCAGTCGGTGAACGATATAATATGCCAGATCGGAAACAATAATTGCTTCTGCAAACTGCAACCAGAGCGGTTGAGAAGCTACTTTGCTTTGCAATTCCGGGTTGAGAAAATTAGTCATCAGCGACAAAGTTACAGTCACAACAACAGCACCAAATCTGCCAATAAAGTGACCAGTAAAAAAATAAGTGGCATCGGTTGCCCATCCGCGACGAAAAACTTTTTGATTGTGTAAAGCAAAGAATCTTTCGAGGGGAATGAAGATGCAGGCTAAGATGACGAAACCTTTGATAATTTCAGGTGACATGAGATTCTGATTAATGTCGATATTTACTTAGACACTACACTACTACCAGCAGCGCAGACAGGAACATCATTCTGAACGATAGGATTAGGCAGTTGGATCTTCCCAAAAGAAGTAGCTTCACACAGAATGGGTACAGTAGTCTTCTCGTTGTATGGGGAAACAGTTACTAAAAATACAGCCCCGACATAGCTACGAAGATTATTGCTGCGAGATACCCCATAACTAAACGCAGCATTTTTGGTAGCTACGGTTGAATAGTTATAGTTGGTTGTCTGAGTTTTAATACCGAGGCCCAGGTCATTAACGGAATTGGAAAATGAACCTTTCTCTGCGTATTTTGCTTGTTGGGCGCGGTTCATTGAACCAGCATATTGCTTAGCTTCTGAATGCTTCGCTTTATTGCCACAATAGAGAAAAGAAGGGAGGGCGATCTGAGCAAGTATCCCAATAATTATCACAACCACAAAAAACTCAATAATCCGTGAAGTTCCTCCACCAGATTTATATTCATTTATGAAACGCAAATCTGGCTGATAAGTTTTTGCCACAGATTTAGGTTCTTTGATGGGTTGCAAGTTTGTGCGATCGACTTTGGCGACAGATTTAGGTTCTTTTATGGGTTGCAAGTTTGTGCGATCGACTCTGGCGACAGATTTAGGTTCTTTGATGGGCCGATCGGGTTGATAAGTTTTTACCAAAGCTTCCGATTTTTGGTTGATTTGGTGTAGTTCAGGCTTTTCTTTAAGCTGCATACTTGTTCTCCAAATATTTTACTAACGGTTTTTAGACGATGGTTTGTTTGAGGCGACGGGCGATATTCGGCTTTCAGGTAGCGCCTCTTCGATCTTCGATCGAGGATTTGCCAACCAGGGCGATCGCACTTTCTACCATATTTCTATTAAATCAGGTGGCTATTTGAGAACATGAGTGAGTTCTCATCGACTTCTCATCGACTTTTCTGGGACTTACGCAACACATACCTGTGACAGAAACCGGGTTTCTTGGCAAGACTTGGCAATTAACCTGAGATTTTTCCTCAGAAACCCGGTTTCTCTGGAGTTATCGCAGGGTTAGAAACCGGGTTTCTGGCCAAGACTTTGCAATAAACCCGATGTTTTTTCTCAGAAACCCGGTTTCTCTGGGCTTATAGCCGATCGCGAAAATATTCCCCATACAACCGACATCTGGGAATACAATCATTTCCCTCCAATTTCACCAATCCCATACTATTTAACTTAAATCCCAATTCCGATCGCAATCTAACTAACCCAGAAACACTCACAACCTCCCTCATCGCCTCCATTAATTCCGCATATTTCTCTAAATTCCATAAATGCCGCCGCAAATGATCGCTGTAAATTCCCGCTTCAGTTGCAGATTCTTTCACTAACCGATCTAAAGTCACATCTTGACGCGAAATATGATACATTCCCAGCCGCACTAAATAAGGATTTCCGCCAACTAAACCCATTAATTCTGCAACTTCTTTCGCACTCCAATTCAATCCGTGCCTGGTTGCCAACTCTTGTACCTGCTGCACGTTAAATTCCGGTAATTCGATCGGCAATCCCACATTAAACGGCGATTTATTCACATCCAGCGGAATATATACTTCCGTAGAATGCACCACAATTAAGCGAAATTTTTTCCAAATATCTCGCCGCTTGGCTTCTTCGTGCAAAGCGCGCAACAAGCCAAAAAAGTCATCGGCAATTTCCGGCGATTCAAACAGGCGATCGCACTCATCCAAACCCAAAGTCAAAGGCCGCGACGATTCCGACAGCAAATACTGTTCAAAGAAAGCCTTGCAACATTGATTGCTACCAATCAAATCTGCTAATTCCCAACACTTCGGTAACTGTTCCAGCATTCCCAACTCTTGACCGACGCTAGCACAAAACCACTGCAAAAATGTATCGGAATTAGCGAAAACTCTCCGATTTGCTAGCTGAAAACTCAGCGCCACCGTGCGAGAACCTTGCTCTTCTGCATGATGCAAAATCCTCGCCATTAAAGAAGTTTTGCCCATTTGTCTGGGGGCTTTTATTCGGATCAGGGCTCCCGGTTGGCTAATGGTTTCGTAACAGCGAGATTCGATCGGAGGGCGATCGATATAAAACCGAGAAGCTAAATCTACTTGTCCTCCCGGCAATTCGGGCGCTGCTGCTGGTAGGGGTTGAATTATGGACTGTTTTGTGTTAGCGATTTGGCTAAAATTCACAGCTAATTCACGATCGGGATTTAAGGATGTGCGGCCTTCTTTAATTACCATCAAAATTTCCGCAATTAAATTTGATGAGTCGCCGACACATCGCCAATGCCAGAGCTGAATCCCTGCTAAATAGTGCAGTAAATCGAAAGAAAATGGCGAATTTAATTCAATGCAAATCGGTAATATAGCTGGTTTATGCGGATTTAAATTGTGCAATTCTTTGGCTAGTTGCACTTGTTCCAACATCATTTCGCTAGCAGCATATTCTGCGGAAATCAGCAATAGCAAATAATCGCAAAGTTTTAAATATGAGTTATCTTTGCTGCTGTTTTTGTTAACTAAAAATACTTCATGGCTGGCGGCAATTAAAGCTTGGTGTAATTGCTGAACCAGGGTGTGGTTTGGAGTGGATTGGGCGTTAGCGAAGCCCTCGAAGAGGATCGCAATTTTTGCAGATTTTGACAACACCTCCTCTGGCGGGGATTCCAGCTCAAAATCGGCTATATCGCGCCATTCCTGCCCCAATCCGCGACAAATTTCGATGAAATTGGCATAATCCACAGGTTTGCCATTCAGGAAGTGACTGACAGTAGATTGGGCTATCCCTAAATCCTCAGCCAAAATTTTCTGACTGGGAAAGCCATTTCTTAGGAGACAGGATTTAACTGCGGGAATGGACTGGAGACGCAGCCTGAGCGATCGAGGCATTGCTTATAACGATCGAGACACTGAAACCATCATAAATGCGATCGTCCCTAAAGTCGATAAAAAGTCGATGAAAAGTCGATTGCTGTACCGATATCGTTTGTAAGTCCGACATTCTGACAGGGAATAAATTCCCTGTCGAGAGAGCGAAAGTCCTCTCAAAGAGGACTGAAGAACTCATTAGTCCTCTTTTAGAGGACTGTCTTCTTTGAGGCAGGGGTTTAAACCCCTGCCGGAATGCGGGTTTGACCTTAAATTGACTGCTAACCGTCCCTAAAGTCGATAAAAAGTCGATGAAAAGTCGATGAATTCTCAAATAAGTCAGTCATCAACTCAAATAGCGGCCTGATTAGATGAGAAATATCAAGGTTGGATTGCATCAAAACGAGGTGAACGCATTATGTATTCTCTCCTAATTTTGTCGCTGGCATCAGCTACTAATCAACCAAGTTTCGCCTTGACAGCGCCGATGTTGTTGCTGGGAGTTGTCATGAGTGCGATCGATCTATTAATTCTCACAACTCACCCACCAAGATAAAGCCATGATTACAAAAAGAGCTCTTATTTCATTTATCCGAACCATTTTTCAGTTAATTGTTGCTGGTTCGGCAATGAGTCTATCTATTTATTACTGCATTAATTATGCTAGTATGTTTGCTCAGTTTTTAGGCGGCGAACTTGACCCGGACACTGGTGGACTTGGATTCGGTCTGTTGTTGGGTATTTATTTATATCCATCATTACCCTTTCTTGTTTTTTCAGCAACATGGATACGCAAAAACTGTACCAGTATTTTAGGTTGCTACTTTACCACGGCTTTTGTGGTAAATATAATTGTCGGCAATCTGATAAACAGAACTACATTAATAGGATTAATAGCTGGCTTTATTTTTCAGTCCATGATGCTATCTCCACTAATTATTTTAGTTTCTACGACAGCGCATTATACAGCATCCATATTTCAGCGCTGGCGAGGATAGCGATCGCGAAGTGCTCCTACTTTTAGCGCCCACAGCTAGCGTGTTGGTGCAAGCGCAATAGAAGTAGATGCAGGACTATTGGTGAAAACTTAAGGGTAAAACATTGAGACATCTCGTTGTTACGCCAAGTCTAGATCCTCCTAAATTTCCTTTAAAAATGGCAAGGTTATTTGCGGTAAAGGCACAACAGAAGTGACCAAATAATCTAACTAAGCAACTCCCAAAATATTTCAACCACGTAAGTAAATAGGAAGCGAGCGAGATGAAAGCATTGGAATTAATTGATCTGTATAGACAAGGTAGAAGAAACTTTAGCAGAGAAAACCTCAGAGGTGAGAATTTCGATGGTCAGGAACTGTCTGATATTAATTTGAGTCATGCCGATATTCGAGGCGCTAGCTTTGTCAATGCTAATTTAACAGGAGCGAATTTTACTTATGCTAAGGCTGGCACAACTTTTGGAGTATCATTTTTCCGAACCATTTATCAGTTAATTGTTGCTTGTTTAGCAATGAGTTTATCCATTTATTACTGCATGGTTTACCCTCCTATGTATGCTCGGTTCTTAAATGGCGAATTTGACCCGGACACTGGTGCACTTGGACTAGGTTTTTTTGTTGGTATGTATCTATATCCGTCGTTACTTTTTCTTATTTTTTCAGCAACATGGATCTGCAAAAATCGCATCAGTGTTTTATGTTGCTACTTTACCACCGTATTAATAGGTGGCTCTATTTTTAATCCCATAGCAATAGCACCACTAATAATTTTAGTTTCTACCAATACTTCGGACAGTTTTGGAACAGGGATGCTCCGCGAGTAGAGCCAAAAAGTC
>NZ_JAUBOJ010000109.1:0-17881 GCF_036700185.1 Microcoleus sp. BM001215392
CCGATCTCCCCCCTTAAGAAGGGGGGGACAAGAGTTTTATCAAAGTCCCCGCAACGATTCGGGGGATGCGAGGGGGATCTGGCAGTCGCCTATAAGCGAGATTTATCTAAGGTTTCAGTCTTAAGTTGTCACCAATGGGCAATGCCGTCTCCCTACAATTAATCTCAGTAGCTAGGGACACGAAAATGCCGTGTCCTTTTGCTCGATCTCAACCCGATTCAAAGCGGGAGAAACGTTTAACTTCAATAGCTTCACCTACAGCAGCGCTATAGCGATCGAGCAGGACTTTTATCGTCACCTGCGAATCGCGAATATAGGTTTGTTCCAACAATGCCTCAACGGACGCAACTGGGATAGCCGCAATTTGCATGGCGAGGTTTTTTGCCAATTCTTGGAATGTGGCAGAGCGAGCAACAAAATCCGTTTGGCAATTCACTTCAATCAGCACGCCAATCGACTTATTTGTATGAATATAAGACTCGACAATGCCTTGAGTTGCTTCATTTTTTTGTAGGGCTTGAGCGCGGATTAAGTCGTTTTGACGCAGCCACGCGATCGCGCTTTCCAGATTCCCCTGACTTTCTTTCAGCGCTCGCTGGCAATCCATCACCCGCGCTCCGGTTACATCTCGCAACTGTTTGACGAGTTGGGCTGGAATCCGTGCCATTTTTATGCCTCCACAATTGCATACTTCATATTGTATGCTATTATAATACACAATGGCTAAAACATCACGGAAAAACAGGACAGAAAACAGAGAATAATTGGCTGCTTTGATGCGGTCGATCGATAATCTACGGGAATCCGTTGTTTTGCTAGACCGATCGTTCCCGCTTGCCTTTTTAATCTTTATCCAAAGCAAAGCAAACAAAACAAAACAAAACCAAGGGCTGAAACCCGATCGCACTTGTTAGCATGAAGCCAATCGAGACGATTCGCGTTGCAGTTACGTTTGATGTATCATTTATGGAGGACTACTCCCATGCCATCTTTAACATCTCCAACAGCTCGCGCCAGTGGATTGTACGTGCGCTCCATCGAAGTAGAACAAGAGGGAGA
Organism: Microcoleus sp. BM001215392; assembly: GCF_036700185.1. NCBI lineage: Bacteria > Bacillati > Cyanobacteriota > Cyanophyceae > Oscillatoriales > Microcoleaceae > Microcoleus > Microcoleus sp. BM001215392. The sequence goes on from NZ_JAUBOJ010000109.1 coordinate 1,060, forward strand.
ACAACTCGTTTTTCCCCTCAAGCATACAGAAGTCAGAGCCAAAATAGCCGGAAATCTCTCGCGAGTTGAAGTCTCCCAAAAATTTAAAAATCCTTTTACTAAGCCGCGGTCAGCCGTCTATATTTTCCCGCTACCTGCGGAAGCAGCGGTAGATGAGATGGAAATCAAAATTGGATCTCGCACCATTAAAGGCAGCATCAAAAAACGCGAAGAAGCTCAACAAATTTACGAAAAAGCCAAACAAGAAGGGCGTACTGCGGGTTTGCTGGAACAAGAGCGAGATAATATTTTTACCCAATCCCTCGCCAACATCAAACCCGGTGAAGAAATCGAGGTTGTGATTCGCTATACGGACAGCTTGAAATTTCTAGCTGGGGATTATGAATTTGTGTTTCCGATGGTTGTCGGGCCGCGATATATTCCCGGCACGCCGCTGGATGAAATGGCAGCTAGCGGCAGCGCACCAGCCCCAATGACACTCAATGCGGATACTGATATCGTCCCCGATGCCGATCGCCTGAATGCCCCTATTTTGCCGCCGGGAATGCGATCGGGACACGATATCGGCGTGACGCTGGAAATTGCAGCCGGCGTACCGATTCGTAATGTCAATTCCCCATCCCACCAACTGCGCATCGAATATTTCGACTCTCCCCAATCTTCCGCAGCCAGCGAGCAAAAAAATGGTTTGATGGTGCGCGTTCAGTTGGGAAATCAAGATACAATTCCCAACAAAGATTTGATTGTTCGCTATCAAATTTATGGTCGAGAAACTCAATCTACGGTATTAACTCAAGCGGACGATCGCGGCGGACATTTTGCAGTTTATTTGATTCCGGCGATCGAGTACAAAACTGATGAAATTGTGCCGAAAGATGTTGTTTTTTTAGTGGATACTTCCGGTTCGCAAGCCGGAGCGCCTTTGCAGCAATGTCAGGAATTGTTGCGGCAATTTATTAACGGATTGAATCCGGCGGATACTTTCTCGATTCTGGATTTTTCCGACTCCGTGCGGCAACTTTCCCAACAACCGCTACCGAATACAGCAGAAAATCGGCAAAGGGCGATCGCATATATCAACAAACTATGCGCTTCTGGCGCTACGGAAATGTTGGGCGGCATTCGGGCGGCGATCGATTTTCCAGCACCATCCGGGCGCTTGCGGACTGTGGTATTGCTTAGCGACGGTTACATCGGCAACGAAAACCAGATTTTCGCCGAAGTGCAGCAACATCTCAAATCGGGGAATCGCCTGTACAGCTTCGGTGCGGGGAGTTCCGTCAATCGCTTTTTGCTCGATCGCCTTGCCGAAATCGGGCGCGGAATTTCCCGGATTATTCGGCATGACGAACCAGTTAACGAATTTGTCGAAAAGTTCTTCCAACAAATCAACAATCCCGTGTTAATAAATCTAGAAATTACTTGGCAGGGAGAGGGCGAAAGTCCGGTAATTTATCCGTCAGTTGCGCCGGATTTATTTGCCGAACAACCGCTGGTTTTATTTGGAAAAAAGGGCGATCGCCAAGCTGGAACACTTTAGATAAAAGGGGTTAGTGCAGGCGGACACCAGTACATCCAAACCCATGAACAGAATTTAAACAATTATGAAGCAAAATTGTAAATGTAAGCTATCGACGTAGAAGCGCGAGCAATATTCCTAGCCCTAATCCAGCAAATATACCTGGTAATGCCAATAAAGAGCGTAGTAGTATTTCTTTTATAAACTGATTATTAAATTTCCAACTTTCCTTTCCTAAGGCAACTATGAAAGACCAAGGAAAAATCAAAACAAATAATAAAATTGCCAAAATTATACTACTTGGGCTAGGAAATTGCCAAGCAATTGAAACAGGCGAAATAGCCATCACAAAACCTCCTATATACAAACATTCTCGGAAGCCAGGTATTGCCCCACACACAGAGACTCCTAAGACTAAGAACAATATGAAACCAAGTGCGAATTGAGTATAACCGATAGCCATGAGTCCATATCCAAGAAAACCTAATACAAAATAGCCTAGAGAGTAGAGTATTAAGTACAAAGGGAAATTTAAGGAGAAACCAAGCCCCAATGAATCTGTCTGATGTTTCCAAGGAAAACCAAGCAAATCTGTGGCCCACTGGATACTGTTTTTCTGGATATTGCGATTAGGAGATATTGGATTAGGTTTTAAAGGAACTTTGGGTGTGTTTGGGCTAGGAAAGTTTACTGGAGGATTAAAGGGGATATTAGGCTGTATCTTTGCCTTTAAATTTTGAACTGCTTTTAACACTTCTGAAGCATCCTTGTATCTATCTTTAAAGTTATAACTAATCATCTTATTAATCACCTTTACAAAGTCTTGGCTAATGTCACTGACTAAACCTTGCTATAGTAATTCTTCTGTATGAGGATTTTCAGGTATTGTATAAGGCTCTTTACCAGTCAATAATCGAATTGCAATTCTACCTACTGCATAGACATCACTTGCCGGTCGAGGTTGTCCTTGAGCTTGTTCGGGTGGCATATAACCTTTTGTACCAACGCAAACAGTTAATTTTCTGTTGCCATCTGAAGTTATCTGCAAAGCACTAGTTTGTTTGGCTCCGCCGAAATCTATTAAAACCACCTTCCCATCGAGCTGACGACGCATCACATTAACAAGTTTAAGATCGAGATGAATAGCATCTTGAACGTGAACAAATTTTAGCACCTCTAAGATCTCCTCTAAAAGATTTAAGACCTGTTTTTCGTTAAGCCTTCTACCATGCCCAACTTCTTCTTCAAGAGATTTCCCATGAATATATTACTGAACGAGAAAAAATTTGCCAAACTCCTTAAGATAGTCGTACAATGTTGGAATTTGCGGGTGGCTCCCCAGAATAGCAAGCATCTTAGCTTCTTTCTCAAAGAGTCGCTGAAGAGTCAACCATTGTTGGGGGCTGGGGGGTGAATCAGGCTGTAAGTGTTTCAACACTCGTTTTGGCTTGCCAGGAAGTGATTTTGCTTCAACAAGATAAGTTATGCCAAATCCACCTTTACCAAGTTGCTCGATCACTCTGTAGTCGTCGAGACTCATACCCCACTTTTCTCCGCTAAATTATGCGTTTCATTCTATCAAACTCTAACTATCAGAGCAAAGGCCCGAAAGGGGGGTTATACTGAAATAATTTACCCGATCGCCTAAATATATGTCTTCTCCTGCTATCACCACGATCGTCAAGATGGTTGAATCCTTGCCCCATGAGCTGCAAGAACAAGTTGCAGAGCATATTCGCGAGTATATTGCCGAATTAGAGGAAGAAAAGCGTTGGGATGCGAGCTTTAAGCGAACCCAGAATAGTTTGATTGCAGTGGCACGGCAAGCCAGACAAGAAATAGCAGCAGGCAAGTCAGTCCCAATGGATTACGAGCAATTATGAAGTCCGCTACCCTGCCATCGTTTTGGGCGAAATATCGAGAATTGAGCGATCCGGTGAGAGCAGGAGCACGAAAAGCCTATCGATTGTGGGCGACGAATCCATTTCATCCATCGTTGCATTTTAAGTGCATCAATAGTGAAGAACGGATTTGGTCAGTGCGAGTTACGCGCAGCCACCGTGCTTTAGGCGTTCTAGATGACGATACAGTGACGTGGTTTTGGATCGGCGACCACGATGAGTACGAGGAATTCTATTCGTAAGCGCCACCTAATATTGTAAGCATTTGCTGGTAAGAAAAATTGTATGGCCGAACTCGATCGCCCGGAAACTCCAGAAGGTTATTTTCGCTCGCGTAATCATATATCGGCAAAAAGATCGGCAAAAAGTTCGCCCAATAACAGCCACAAGCTAGAATATAAAACTGTTTCAGCCAATTTCTAGATCGGCAATACAATGGCAGAGTCAGCGATTCCCTACCGACATTACGAACCCAGTCTGCTCGAACCCGTTTATCCTCAGCGAACTCAGAATTTAGAAGATTTAGCACTTTTACTGACATCGAAAGCGGGGCAGTTGACTCGCGGATTGCATCCGATCGTCTCGCGATCGCTCGGTGCTTTAGTACGATCGATGAATTGCTACTACAGCAATCTGATTGAAGGTCATCGCACCCGACCGATCGATATCGAACGCGCTCTGGCACAAGACTTTTCTAGCGATCCAGAACAGCGTAACTTGCAGCTTGAAGCTAAAGCTCACATCGAAGTTCAGAGCCTGTTAGATATCGATCCAAATTGGCAAATGCTGGATGTTGTTAGCCCGGAATTCATTCAACAATTGCATCGTGAATTTTATCAACGCCTGCCGGAAGCCTTTTGGCAGCTTGGAGAGCTCACCGTTCAACCCGGAGAATGGCGTTCGGCGAACGTGCAGATCGGTCGCCATATCCCCCCTCCACCGGATGCTTTACCCGCGTTTCTCGCTCGCTTTGCCCGAGTCTATAGCCCCGATCGGCTCTCGGGGGTCGATCGAATTCTTGCGGCTGCTGCTGCCCACCATCGATTTGTCTGGATTCATCCATTTTTAGATGGCAATGGGCGAGTCGTGCGACTTTTTTCCCATGCTTATTTTCAACGCATCGGCATAGGAAATAGCCTGTGGTCAGTCTCGCGAGGATTGGCGCGGAAAATGCAGGATTATCGATCGCTGCTAGCACAAGCCGATCTGCAACGGCTGAACGATTACGATGGTCGAGGTAATCTCACAATGGCGGGATTAGTCCAGTTTTGCGAGTTTTTTCTAGAAACTTGCATTGACCAGATTGATTTCATGACAGAGCTTTTGGAACCCACGCAACTCTTAAATCGAATTGAAGCGAATGTGGCGATCGCGATAAAGCAGCGATCGCTCTTGCCAGGAAGTTTTGCGTTATTGAAAGCAGCTTTTTTGGAGGGAGAAATTGCGCGAGGGCGTGCGGCAGCGATCGCGGGGTATCAGGAAAGACAGGCGCGATCGGTGTTGAAACGTTTAATCGAACGAGGTTTGCTAGTCGCGGATTCTCCGAAAGGAGCCGTTCGGTTGGGATTTCCGACAATGGCAGTCGAGCAATGGTTCCCGCGATTGTGGGTCGAGTAATCTGCTATCTAGAAAGGACTACATCGGACATTTGCGCAAGCGCGATCGGGGTGGATTTGATTGGCAACCTATCAACTGGCAATTTGAAAGTTAATTCTGCTTGCGGGAGTAATGCAGAGGTTAGTACACACAATCTTCTAGTAAGTAAGGTGCGTCGCCACCCGTAAAGAAGCAATTTCTATTCAAGATTTCGCAGCGACGCACCCTACAGATTAACTATGAAGAGTCAGAAATGATAATTCGAGGTTCTGCATCGATTAATTAGATCGTTGGGTGAATTTTATGTTACCCCGAAGTGACAATCATAGGGATAAAAACCAGTTTTTCGGTTAAAAAAGCAACCGCCAAAGCTCAAATTCGATCCTCTTCGAGGGCTTCGCTAACGGGATCGATACCCTGCGATCGCAAAAATTCGGCTAATTGGGCAACTCGCTGCTCGGCTTGAGTAGCTCGCTGTTCGGCTTGAATTGCCCAATGTTCGAGTTCTGTGGATCTGAGAAGGCGTTCTTGAGTTTGAGCATCCACCATCACCACCTCGCCGTCGTGCAATCCCATCCACAAACCCACCGTTTCGCACATAATGCGCCCTTCTTCATCGGGAGTAATCGGCACGTAGGTGCCATCCATTAAACGGTAGCCCAACACCTCATCCAGCATTTGACCTCGCTGACGCCGCCGATCGAAAATGATATATTCCTGTACGCTGGCCCTCGCGTATTGTTGGACTTTGATTTCTCGATCCTCTTTGCGATATTGAGGGGAAACTACTTCGACAATTAAGGAGGGACGCGCGCCTTCAGATTTCACTAAAAACTCTGTCCGCACCTGTTCTTTATTTTGAATGCCAAACACCACGCAAGTATCGGGACAATGATCTTTGAAATCGGCAATTTCCCAGCGAACTATGAGATCGCGAAAAACCGCGGTTGTTGGATCGTTAGCGTAGCGACGGGTGAGAATATCTTTAATATCTCCTGCTATGCGATCGTGAAAAGTGCTGTTCGGCAAATGATATCCCTCTTCTGGATGGAGAAATTCTTCAGAGGTCAGGGGAATATCCTCGAAAACAGTGCTGCCATCGGGTTGGACGATTTCTTCGGTGCGCCAACCGCGTTCGGCTAATTCGTTTGTTGGATGGCGGGTAATGGCGATCGTCATTGCTTCTCCACTGTTGACCTAGTTATATTACAATACGGTTCAGTTAAGCTCGATCACCCTGGCACCCCCCTTCCCAAGGGGGGGACAAGAACTTACTCAAAGTCCCCCAACAATCAGGGGGATGAGAGGGGGATCTCCGAGGAATAAATAGTTTTAACCCAAGCGTATTGATTTATATTATAGAGCCAGATAGGTGATTTGACTTTATATCATGTTCGCTATTAGCTAATACTTTCGCTTCTCGATCGCCCACAAAAAAATGGAAGAATTTGCTCTTCCATTTTTAAATAAGGATTATTCGTCCTGACTTCAAACCGCTGTTATTATTGCTAATTCACCAGACGCGATCGAATTTTTGATTAGACAGCAGCCAACTCAGGAGTCGGGCGCTTGCTGTGGCGGATACCCTCGATCGCACCTGCGTAATCCTTCGCCTTAAACACAGCAGAACCAGCGACGATCGCATTTGCGCCCGCTTCCAAAACCTGCCAAGTATTGTTTCCCTTCAAACCGCCATCTACTTCAATCCAAGGATCGAGGCCTCTTTCGTCGCACATTTGGCGCAGCTTGCGAATTTTCGGTACCATAGTCGGGATAAAACTTTGACCGCCAAAGCCTGGGTTGACGCTCATAATCAGCACCAAATCGCAAAGGTCAAGCACGTGTTCGATCAACTCTAGCGGCGTCGAAGGATTCAGGACTACACCAGCCATTTTGCCCAATTCCCGAATTTGACCCAGGGTGCGGTGCAAGTGAGGCGAAGCATTGTGCTCGGCGTGCACCGAAATAATGTCAGCACCAGCCTTAGCGAAGTCTTCGACGTATTTCTCCGGCTCCACAATCATCAGGTGGACATCCAGCGGCTTGGTGGTAACCGGGCGAATTGCTTCGACGATCAGTGGGCCGATCGTAATATTAGGTACAAAGCGACCGTCCATCACATCTACGTGAATCCAGTCGGCGCCGGCGCGATCGACAGCCTGAATCTCTTCTCCGAGACGGCTAAAATCGGCGGATAATATTGATGGAGAAATAACGATCGATTTTTGGGATTTGGTCATGGCTAGCTCTGTGTCTCCTGTCTCCTGTGCTGTATCCAGTTTATCAAAATACGGCGATCGGGGCTCAAAGTTGTGAATAATAGCTAGGGACAGGTTTAGTGGAAAAACTTGACCTTTAACCCGCAATTTTTGTGCAAAACTCGCTCAGCTCTCCGAATTTGGGTTTAGGATATAATTTTTACCTCTAACAAATAAGTTTCGTGCAAAACTAGACCTGCTGCAAATTTTCAGTAGCGAATTATGAAAAATACAGATCCCTTAGACAATCCCGAACTCGATCGGGCAAGTCTGTTTGTACTAATGATCCCAGTCATCGGCTTTTTCCCCGCCCTGTGGAATCTTTACCGCCGTCAGGGCAGCCCCGAGCGCAAAGCCGTCAGCCGATTGGCAATTGCCCTTGCATTTAGCTGGCTCTTAGGACATATTCTTTTAGAAGCTGGAGCGATTTCTGCGGAATCTTCGACACTTACCATGTTATTAATGAGTAGCCTGCTGACAACCAGCTATTTTATCGTTGCCTTGGGACTGATGGTTCGCCTCTGGAAGCGTCAACCGCTATGGTTGCCCGGAATTAGCCGCGTAGCCGAGCAAGTGGTCGGCAAACATTTATCATAATTTAGGGTTCTTTTAAGCCCCTACCGTATTGATTGACTGCGTTTTCAGGTTGATACTACATATTGTCACGATCTTTTTTATTTTTGTTGTGTGTGAGGAAGCCAGTGCCAGCTCAAAAAACTCCTAATCAAGACCCTATCAAACAATCAACAGCTCAACCTCCAACCAAAAAATCGCACCAACCGCATCGAGGCCGTTGGCTGGGTTTTGGTTTTGGTTTGGCTGGAGTAGCCATGCTCTCAGCCACAGCCGGAGCGCTCCTAGCCGTCTCTCTTTCCACAACGCCGCTTCAGCAACAAAAGTTGAGCCCTGAAGAAGCGGCGGTGTTTTCTCAAGGCGACATGGCAAAGCTCAGCATGAAGATGCCGGAGTTGACTCGCCCAGTTAATATTTTAGTTTTAGGACTTAAGGTTTTGAGTTCAGACCTCGAAGGCCATCCCGATAAAGACAAGGGATACGATGTCTGGCAAAACTCTTTTAAGGGGTTAACCGATACTATGCTGTTGGTGAGGTTTGACCCTCAAAATAAAAAAATAAGCGTGCTTTCCATTCCGCGAGATACCCGCACCTATGTGGAAGGTAGGGGTGTTGTGAAAATCAACGAAGCTAATTACTACGGCGGCCCTGCTTCTTCAGCAAAGTCAGTCAGCGGACTGCTGGGCGGCGTGGGAATCGATCGCTATGTCACTGTCAATATTCAAGGCATCAAAAGTTTGGTAGATGCCCTGGGCGGGATTACGATTAATGTCCCTAAAGACATGAAGTATACCGATGAAAGTCAGCATTTATATATAGATTTAAAGGCTGGTAAACAACGTCTGAATGGCGAACAAATCGTACACTATTTGCTTTATCGGCACGACGATTTAGGCGATATCGGGCGGGTGCAGCGGCAGCAATTGTTAATGCGGGCTTTTGTGGAAGAGCAAGTTAATGTTGGTTTGCTGTCTCGGATGCCGAAGATTTTGTCGGTGATTCAGTCTCACCTTGACACGAATTTGAGTATAGAAGAATTGGTGGCTTTGGCGGGTTTTGCTACTCAAACCGATCGCGCTGGCGTACAGATGTTGATGGTTCCGGGCAAATTCAGCGATCCTAAGGACTATAAGGCAAGTTTTTGGTTGCCAGACCAAAATGCTATCGAAACTCTGGTGGCAGAACATTTTGACTTCGGTCAAAATACTTGGAAAATTGATAATGTTGATTCAACTTTTCTGAAGGTGGCGGTTCAAGACAGTACGGGCGATCGATCGGCTGTTGAAGATTTTGTCAGGACTTTAACTCGGGCAGGCTATCGGAATGTGCAAGTTTCTAAAGCTTGGTCTGAACCGCTAGACGTAACGACGATTGTAGCTCAAGACGGGGACATTAAAGGTGCTCAAGCGATTCGCCAGTCTTTGGGTTTTGGAGAGGTGCTGGTTGAGAGTACGGGTGCTTTACAGTCGGACGTGACAATCAGACTGGGTAAGGATTGGTTGGAGAAAAAGGCTCAGTCAGGCCGGGGATTTTAAAACGCAATTTTAAATTTGATATTTGTAGGGACACAGCAGTGCTGTGTCCTCTTTACTTTTTACTTTACCTGATGAAGTTCGATCGGCTCAGCCGCCGCACCCACACCCAACCCACAAAACTACCGATAAAATAAGATGGAAAATCCGACCAAGTAAATGAGTTTCCCAATACCAATCGTCCCGGTAAAGTAGCTCTAGCTGCTTGCAAAAACGGAGGTTGTCATACTTGAATAAATTCCAATCCGCAGGTAGCAATACACACTCCTATAGCAACCCAAACTAGGGAAGCTTGCGGCCACAAAAAAACTGTTAGCAAAATCCAAAATATTTCATAAGCTATGGCTCCAAAAAAGTCATTGAACCATTCCGGTGCAGGGCCGCGATCAAACCTGACTGCGTAACCTAAAGGGATAATCACAGCAATGTTGATTAGCGCAGAGCAACTCGATATTTGAAAAAACGGTGATGGGGAGAAATAGGGGAATTCATTAAATTTGAGACAGATTTTTTCGTTCACTTTAAGGCTTTTTCTGTATTATGAATTATACTCTCACAACAGTGACATGAGATGAACGATTACATCGATCTTTACTGCGAACGTACCATGCCTGGTTTATGGAGTGAACCACTAAATGCTGTATCTAATATTTCTTTCCTCATTAGACAAGATTGCATAGGTCTTCGATCGATACAGAAACCGCAGATGTCAGACAGATAAACACAGATAAACGCAGATAATTTTAGGGTGTTTTCCGATTTTTGCAATTCAAGTCTATTGCAGCATGGGCTATTTTTCAATTGACTCGGCGACAGCAAAAAGTACCAACTGGTATTTGGATATTGATTAGTTTAGTCACCAGTATAGGTATTGGAAGTACCCTATTTCATACATTTGCGACAGAATGGGCAGGATTGCTAGATGTGATTCCTATTATGCTCTTTCAGCTTGGGTTTTTATGGCTTTATAGCCGTCAAGTAGTTAAAATGAAATATGGATATGCAGGACGATTGCTCGCAGGATTTTTATGGCAAGCAACTTCAGCAATAAATTTACAAATGTTCTCAACGGTTCTCTTTCTTATGCTCCTGCATTTTTAGTGTTACTAGGGCTTGGACTATATCACTATCAACAGCAGAAGCGTGAGCCATTTGTTCTATTAGCAGCATCGGGGGTATTCTTGTTAGCCCTTTCATTCCGAACTCTCGATCGGGCAGTTTGTCCTTACTTTTCAACGGGTACACATTTTCTTTGGCATCTTTTTAATGGTATTTTGCTGTACTTATCAGCAAGAGCATTAATCCTCAACAAATCTACGATCGACTAGGGAGCGACGGCCTCTACCCCTCCACATCCCTAAGCGCCTCTTCTAGCAGCATCCGCTCTAAACGGCGCGAATAACCTCAACGTGAAATCTATGGTAGTAATCTCAAATCTAAAATCGCTCGACTGGCACAAAATCGTAGCCCGTACCAGATTTAGAATCGGGTACAATTTGCAAAAGAACTACATTGCTATTGCGATCGCCACTGGACAAAAATCTAATTTCCCCAGTCGCACCGCTAACCTTGAAGTCGGCACCCGCCAAGGTTTTCGCCAACATCACCCGCCCCGCTTGACCGCTATAAGGAGCAATTTTCCCGATCGACCTTCCCATCCGCAATACCTGCGCCGCATCGTAACTCATCGCCGTCCGCCAATTAACCTCAATTCCCCACAAATCTTTAGCTAATAGTGCAAAATTTTGATTTTTACTATCAGCAAAATGCCAAGGAACCGAAATTATCGCCCCGCTCAAAGCTGCTCCACCCTGTTTTAATAAATCTGTATTATAGAGAGCATCACCGCCAATCAGCGGCAAGCGTTTTTGATTGTTTTTAGCCACTTCTAAGGATGAATTTATCGTATCTGAATCTGGGAACAATACCAACACATCCGCTGCAATTCCATCTAGATGTGCCGTCGAATTTGGGTCTGATAAATCTACTTCCTTAACAACTTGACCGCCTTCCAAAATTAAAGTAGTAGAAAAAGCTGTTTGTAGCGACTTGCTATAAGAACTTTTGGAATTGTAAAAAACCGCAGCCCTGCTTTTTTTCATGGTATTTAACATATAGCGAGCTAAAGCCGTACCTGTAAATTGGTCGCTCGGTATTGTCCGAAAGAAATAGTTCACGCCGTCGGGGCGCCTCGGAACCGTTGCTAATTCAATGCTCGTGCTCGTAGGTGCGATCGCCACCATTTGATTTTGACTGTAAATGGGAGCAACTGCGATCGAAGTTTTGCTGGTGCCGTGACCGACAACCGCTAAAATACTGGTATCTGCAATCAGACTGCGCGCAATAGCCTGCGCCCGATTTTCATCATTACCATCATCAGCAATTACCACCTTTAAAGGCACTCCCGCCTTAATTGCTTCATCTTGAGCTTGAGCTATCCCGCGCAAGATTTCCGCCGCGGCGCTGAGATTGTCGCTAATCGGAACTACTGCGGCAATGGAGACAGCTCGCGCAGTACCGAGTCGAGCGTTGTTGAGATAAATCAAAGTTTCCGGATCGGTGCGATCGACTTGGACAGCCGCTTGTAGCTGATTTACCGCCGTTTTCAAGTCACCGCTGGCGATCGCGCGAACTCCTGCTTGCTTGTCAGGAGTAGCAGTGCTAGCAAACAAAATGCGATCGCCCGCACTGATGTAACCACTAACATCTATCGGCGAGGAACTCCGCGAAGTTTCCCCTGGTGTATTAGGTAATTTAGAAACATTAGGATTCAGGCTTTTTTCAGCCAAATTTACAGCATCTTTTAAGATATTAATCAACTCATTCCTGAACAAAAAAGCACCCGCACCTAAAGCAATTAAAAATATTAAAATTAGAGAAACCAGCCAACTTTTTTTTCGAGATTTATCCGAGGTTTTCCGATCGTGAATATGCGCCAAAGTAGCCGAGGTAGGCTCCTGCAAAGCCGCCAACATTTCCTTAGCAGTAGCGAACCGAGTTCGCGGATGAAACCTAATTGATTTATCTAAAACCGCTGCAAATCTGATACTCACTTTTGACGAGTAATTCTGCCAAAGCATCTCCCGAGTTTGGGGGTCTGTTTCCAACTCCTGCGGCCACTTTCCCGTCAGCAAATAAATTGCAGTCAATCCCAAACTGTACAAATCGCTAGAAAATTCTGGCCTACCTGCGGCTTGTTCCGGCGACATAAATTGCGGCGTTCCAATAGAGATAGTTACATCATTTCCTCCAGTAGTTACGGCTTGATTAATTGTTTCCTTAACCACGCCAAAATCTATCAGCACTGGTTCGCCGTCCGACTTGCGCAAAAGAATATTTTGTGGTTTAACATCTCGGTGAATAATCTTTTTTTCGTGAATGTAATCCAAAATTTGCAGCAGACTTGAGATAATTTCCTTGACTTGTTCCTCGCTCATTTTACCAGCAACTTTTACCCGGTTGTTTAGCGTTTCGCCGTCTATCCATTCTAAGGCCAAGAAAAATAAACCATTTTCCTCAAAGTGCCCGTAGAGTTTTGGTATTTGAGAATGTCCTTCGCCCAACTTTTCCAATACAGCAGCTTCTTGAGAAAAACGCTCTCGAACGCTTTGGTCAATCAGAGGATTATCAGTCTGGGGTTTTAGCTGCTTAATGACGCAACACCGATGCGAAGGCATTTGCGTATCTTCGGCGAGCAATGTTAAGCCAAAACCTCCTTCTCCGAGTTTGTCAATTACCCGGTAGCGACTGTTTAAAAGTTGTTCTGATTCAGGGTTAACTTCCGGCGGTTGCAAAATTTTGCCGTTGATTTCCACGGGACTTTCGACTGCGAGAATGCCGTATTTGCCGCTCCCGTTTGGTTCGGTATGAATTAGCGCAGATGTGTCGCCGTTGTCTTTTAATTTTCTCCTGAGTTCAAAAATGCGATCGACTATTATTTGCTCTTCGTCACCTGTTGGCGGACGCTTGTACAGTACGTTAAAAATCGCTGCCGGTGCGACATATTTGCCGTAGTGCTTGCTCAACAGCAGCAGCACGATATACTCTTCTTTGTTTAAGTCTATGCACTCTGAACCCAGCTTGACGGTGCGGGTTTTAGTGTCGATGCTCAAGTTGTCCATATCGACCAAAATTATTGTTCACAACTGAAGGAAGTTCGGCAACAGATTTGTTAACGGATGTAAGGGATGGAGCTGCGAGGGAAAGTGGTATAATTTTAGCGCTGATGTTTGAAAATTTACTAATATACCTCTCGAAAAAACCAAGTCTTGAACAAGCAGGATGTTTGTTCCACAATAATTATTAGAGATGTCTAATCTCCTAACTGTTTTGGCTGTTTCCCAGACCTAAAATCAATCGAATGCAAGTAGTAATTGGTAATATAGCTTTGAGTTATGAATTTTAAGTGCACAGTTGTGGATTGGGAACTGTTTAACTTAAAACTCATAACTCACAACTCAATATTTTTCTTCAGGTTAGCTTTCGGCGGTGCTAGTTGCCAACCTTACGCAGACTGATTTTATGCCAAGCAGGCGCGACGTAGCTATGTGGTAGGGAATCGCTCTTTAATCCAATCAAGTAAAATAGGATTGACCAATTCCGGCGCTTCATCCTGGGGACAATGGCCTACGCCCTCCAGCGGAATAAACTTTTCTACAGCCGGAAACTTGGCTAATTCTCGCCCGAGGGCGATCGGCTCCCAAGGGTCATTTGCGCCCCACACAATCAAAGCAGGACAGTTCAAACGCGGCAGTAAATCCTCCGGTAACGGCCCTTGAGAATAGCTGATAAATGCTACAAATACATCCACTGCGCCGCTGTCCTTAGCGGGTTCCAGCAGCATATTTACCAGCTCGTCAGTGACAGCTTCGGGACGGTGATAGGCTTGCAAAAGCACTTTTTTGACTGTATTCGGGGTTGCTAATTGTTTGAAAAATAATTTACTAATCCACTTGACATTTAAAACTTTTTGTGCGATTGGCGCTCCAAAACTGCGATACCAAGGCATTTCGGCGCGTTTGCGATCGTGCAGCAAGCGCAGGGAACAATTGAGTAAAATTACACTAATGGCGATATCTGGAAAATCCACAGCCGCTTGCATAATTGCTACGCAGCCGATCGAATTTCCCACCAAAAAAGCAGGCCCGCCCGCAACTTCCCGGCAAAAATCGGCAATTAACTCTCCCCAAGTCTCAAAAGTATAATCAATCTCAAGCTTGGGTGCGGGTTTCGCAGAACCGCCAAAACCGATAAGATCGATCGCAAAACAGCGACAATCAGCAGCCAACGCCGGCAAATTCTGGCGCCAGTGGCCCGAAGACGCGCCGAAACCGTGGACAAACACCACCGCCGGGCCCTGGGAACCCGCAGCCTGGTAACAAATCGGAAAACCTTTCCACATCCAGGTTTGAGGTGCAACAGCAGTTAACGTAGAAGATGTCATAGAAGTAAAAAAGTGAAAATTTAAGAGTTGGAAGGACTAAAGTCCTTACTACAAACCGTATCGCAATTCCAGGCAACTGCTAGAACATAAATCCCAAACCTTCATTCACTCCTCCCTCTGCGCCCTCTGGCGCTCTCTGCGGTTAAATCCTCTTGCTTCTTGCTTTGCAGTTAGAGCCGCTATTGTGTCACGATTAAAAATGCTGACTTTTTTGCCTTATTGAAATTTCCCCTATGCCAACGATCGTCTCAACTTCTGTCGTACCGTTTCTCGGTTCCGAAATTGTACCCGACTACGACACCGCCAAAGTAGTTATTTTACCAATTCCCTACGAAGCAACAACCACCTACCGGCGGGGGTGCGAAAACGGGCCGGCTAAACTGCTAGAAGCTTCTCACCAACTGGAGTGCTACGACGAAGAACTAGATTCCGAAGTTTGTTACGATGTTGGCATTTATACCGCATTGCCGATCGCCGATACCCGCAACCAACAACCAGTATCATCCCTAGAAATGCTGCAAGTCACGCAACAAACCGTGCACCAGCTAATTACCGAAAATAAGTTTGTCATCTCCCTCGGAGGCGAACACAGCATCACCGCCGGCGTTGTCGAAGGCTACCGCCAAGGATACCCGGATGAACCTTTCACCGTAGTGCAAATCGACGCCCACGGCGACTTGCGCCACGAATACGAAGGCTCGATTCACAACCACGCCTGCGTGATGCGACGGGTTGTTGATATGGGCTTACCGACACTGCAAATCGGGATTCGCGCTATCTGCAAGGAAGAAGCCGACTTGATTAAAGCTAAACAACTAAACGTGTTTCGAGCTCGGGAAATTGCTACTCAACCGGATTGGGCCGATCGCGCCATTGCCAGCATAACAACGAAACGAGTATTTTTGACGATCGACCTAGACGGCATCGATCCGACATTAATACCAGGAGTTGGCACACCGGAACCGGGCGGGTTAAATTGGTATTCGCTCACCGGATTTTTGCGGCGCGTCTTCGAGTCCTACGACGTAATCGGCTGTGACATTATGGAACTAGCACCTGTGGTAGATTCTGTAGTTTCAGAATTTACCGCCGCCAAATTAACATACAAAATGATTGGATATCAAGCTGTGGCGAAAGGTTGGCTCAAGCAAGACGAGGCATAAATCGTTTGGTTGCGAATGAAAATAGGCTGTTGGCAAGGTTAGAATTAAACTACAGCCAAAAAACAGCCTATTCTAGCTCTGCTGTTCCTGTCATATTTGATAGTGGAAATACCGCTCTTTACCTGCTGCAAACATAAATCTACTAAGGGAAAAAATGGCTACTCCGATTAACGGCTACGCTCCTGATTTTGAACTACCGGGAGTTGACGAAGAAGTTCACCATTTAGCTCGATATTTAG
Organism: Microcoleus sp. BM001215392; assembly: GCF_036700185.1. Lineage (NCBI taxonomy): Bacteria > Bacillati > Cyanobacteriota > Cyanophyceae > Oscillatoriales > Microcoleaceae > Microcoleus > Microcoleus sp. BM001215392. Next base: position 17,284 of record NZ_JAUBOJ010000109.1, read on the forward strand.
AAAAGTATCGGGCGATCGGGGTAGTATTTATATGCAATCATTCCCCTTACGTGCAGTTGTATCTCGATCGCCTGAAAGAAGTACAAGCAGCTTTTCAAGATCGAGATGTTACGTTAATCGGGATTAATGCTAATGATGCAAACCAGCATCCCGATGACAGTTTCGACAACATGAAAATTTTTGCAGCCAACAATCAACTCAACTTTCCGTACATCCGAGATGTTGCTCAAGATGTGGCTGAAAGTTTTGGGGCTTCTAAAACGCCGGAGGTCTTTTTGTTAGACCAAGATGGCAGATTGCGCTATAAAGGTTTAATAGACGACAACGCCGACGATCCGGGGGCGGTGCAGCTTTCTTATCTGCGAAGTGCGATCGACCAATTGCTCAATAACGAACAGGTAGAACCTTCGAGTACAGAGGCGATCGGTTGTGCCCTCAAGTGGCGGTAATAGACGGCGGTTGAAACCCTTAACGAGACGGCAGTACCCAAAGCCGTGTGATATTTAACGTCAAACGTAGTGCGAGTCTTCTGTTTAGCGATTAAGACCAGATCCCCCCTAGCCCCCCTTAAGAAGGGGGGGACAAGAAAGGGTCAAAG
>NZ_JAUBOJ010000110.1:0-17780 GCF_036700185.1 Microcoleus sp. BM001215392
ACAATCGGTTCCGGTGCTGAATCCGAATCATACAGAGACTCTACAATTTCTACAATCGGTTCCGGTGCTGAATCCGAATCATACAGAGACTCTACAATTTCTACAACCGGTTCCGGTGCTGAATCCGAATGCTCGGACTCTACAATTTCTACAATCGGTTCCGGTGCTGAATCCGAATGCTCGATCGACTCTACAATTTCTACAACTGGTTCGGATGTTGAATCCGAATCATACAGAGACTCTTGCCTATCTGAAACTAGCAGATTTTCCGCAATCGGTGGCGATTGAGATTGATCGGTATCCGCGATAATCGGTGGCGATTGAGATTGATGAGTATCTGCGATAACCGGTGGCGATTGAGATTGATGAGTATCTGCGATGACCGGTGGCGATTGAGATTGATGAGTATCTGCGATCGAGTCTTGAATTTCTGTGGCTGCTTGCAGATTGCGATCGACTTCCGGTTCGCTGTGAACCAGACTTTCTTCCGGTTGCTTTTGGGCCGCTGTCAGCCTTAAAAACACATCTTCCAGACTAGCCCGATTGCGGCGCATTTCGCAGAGTCCGAATCCAGAGGCGATAATAGCTGCGGCGATATCTCGTCCCGGTTCTATGTCAGATTCGCACAAGGCCCGCAGGCGGTAGCGACTGGCTAAAAATTGCTGGCTGGGAATCAATTCTACCGATCGAACTCCCGGCAAATTTTCTAAAGAAGGTAACAGCAGAGTATTGAGTAAATCCGCCTCACCTTCAACTTCGACTTCGTAACCTTCCCCGGCGGCCAACTCTCCCATCAAATGTTCCGGAGTACCGGCTGCGACTATGCTACCGCGATTGATGATGGTGACGCGGTTGCAAGTCATGCTGACTTCGGGCAGAATGTGGGTCGAAAGGATGATTGTGTGCTGGCCGCCAAGGCTTTTGATCAGGTTGCGGACTTCGATGATTTGTCGCGGGTCGAGGCCGACGGTTGGTTCGTCGAGGATAATCACTGGTGGGTCGTGGACGATCGCCTGCGCAATACCAACTCGTTGCTTAAATCCTTTGGAAAGTTTGCGGATTAAAACTTTGCGTTTTTCAACCAGGTCGCAGCGTTCGATCGCTGATGTGACTCGTCGCGCGCGATCGCCCGCTGGTACTTGCTTGATCCGCGCCACAAAAAACAGAAACCCTTCCACGCTCATTTCTGGATACAGCGGCGGGTTTTCCGGTAGATAACCGATGCGCTGTCTCACCGCCATCGAGTTTTCGTGAACGTCCAAGCCTGCGATGCGGGCGGTACCGCTGGATGCTGGCAAATATCCCGACAATATCCGCATGGTTGTGGTTTTGCCGGCGCCGTTTGGCCCCAAAAACCCGAGAATTTCTCCTGATTCGACCGAAAAAGACACGTCCGCGATCGCTGCGGTCGAACCGTAAGTTTTGCTTAAGTGTTCTACTTCAATCATTTGTCAGAAGTCACGCAATTTGAGATTTGATCTTTGAGATTCGATCGGCAAAACACGGGCGGGACGCCTGTTCCACCGAGTGCATAGTCCCGTCAGTACAGCAGCGGGCGATCGAAATGTCTGGCGCAATTTTTTATTTGATTTTGTCTTCCAGTGTAGTCTGGCAAGAACCAAATCTATCATAAGTGTCGATCGTACGAGAGAAACTGGCAGCGAGTTTTGGGCTTCTGTTGTCTGGCTGTGAGTAAATTTGAGATTGCTTGGGGCTTTTGATAATTTTATTTAATCTCTGCTCTTGGTTTAGTTTTAAAGTTTAAAACAATTATTGTAAATTTGGTTGTTACATTTGCTCGCTTGTTGATTTCATTCTCATTTATTTAATGAATTTAGGTCATTTGCGTGATATTATGGGTTTTCATACTCTTGGCTACGTATGTATTTTTCTAAAATGCAGCTTGAAACCCTATATCTTGTGTTTTTTCGGTTGCTGTTGCAAGGCAGATTTTTTTTATACAGCTTTGTCCAAATATATTTTTGTTGCGGATTGTTAAGGCATTATTAAGCGGGGGTTGACAAGATAACTATTTTATGCAACAGGTTTTGTGACGAACCGCGAAGGCGCTTTAGGCGAAGCCGCGCGTCAGCGCTAGGGCGCTAAGGAAGAAAGCAGGGATGATGGTTGCTGAAATTCAGTTGCATTTTTGAAATACTCACGCCCGCTAAAGCCACGGTGATTCTTGACGCTTCGCAGGGTTCTGCTACCTTTCGTAGTCTGACAATCCCTCTGCGTCCGTTTAGAGTCGTGGCGATTCCCCATCCCGACTTTTTCTATGTTTCTAGCGGCATTTTCATCTCTATCTTGCTCAGTACCGCAATTCAAACAAAGCACTGAGCGGATAGACAGATCGATTTTCCCCCACTTAAAACCACAATCAGAACAGACCTGGCTAGTAGGTTCCCATCGACTGATAACCTTGAATGCTCTACCAAACTTTTCGGACTTAGCCTCGCAAAAAGTTCGGAATTCATACCATCCTTGCTGACTAATTGCCCGAGAAAGCTTCCGGTTCTTAACCATGCCCGATACATTGAGGTCTTCCAAAATAATCACTTGGTTTTCGTTGACTATTTTAGTTGACAATTTGTGCAAGAAGTCTTTGCGGGTGTCCGCAATTTTATTGTGCAGCTTGGCAATTCTAATCCGAGTTACATTCCTTCTCTTAGAATCTTTGGGTTGGCGGGCCCCTTTGCGCTGTAGTTTGCGAACTTTACGGTCTAGTTTTTTATAGCTAGGACTTTCAGCTTTCTCGCCATTGCTCATTACTGCAAAGGTTTTGATTCCTAAATCGATTCCGATGCTGGGGTTTTTAGCCTCAGATGCAATGGGTTGAATTTCTACTACAAAACTCAGAAAATAACGATTTGCACAGTCCTTAATTACAGTAACAGAAGTCGGTTCGGATGGTAGCTCCCTCGACCATACTGGATTGACAATTCCGATCTTGGCTAGATAAACTCCATCACCTTTGACTGAAAATCCTCCAACTCTAAAACGCGCAGATTGGCTGCTGGTTCTTTTTTTGAACTTAAGATATCCGACTTTACGACCTTTTCTCTTTCCCTTGCAGGAGTCGAAAAAGTTCTTAAAAGCAATGTCTAAATCAGCAACGGACTGTTGCAACGGGACGCACGACACATCTCCCAGCCAAGCCCTTTCTTCAGTATTTTTAGCCCCAGTTATGACGATTTTTTGCAATTCTGCTGAACTGGGCTTTTTGTCTGACTGTTTGCACAGTGCAAGCGCGTCGTTCCAGACCACCCGGACACAGCCAAACAGTTGAGCTAGGCTCTGCTGTTGTTGGCTTGTTGGGTAAAATCTGTAGCGATATCGTGCTTTCATGGCTGGTGCTAAGATTTGTCTGCCACTAAATCATATCTTGGTTTGCAAAGAATGAAAACCCTTTATCGCCGAGAGCGGCATTCTGTTACAGAACTTAAAATACACTTGGTCTGTGTGACAAAGTACCGTCGGTCTGTCTTTACGGGCGAAAGCCTTGATTTGATTGAAAAATCATTTCGCGAGGTCGCCGGAAGAATGAATTTTCAGGTTCTGGAGTTTAATGGTGAAGGCAATCACGTTCATGCACTGATTAAGTATCCGCCTAAACTTTCTATCTCTCAAATAGTGAATGCTTTGAAAGGAGTTTCTAGTCGTCGCTACGGACAGGCTGGACACACAAAACCCCACAAAGAAGCTTTATGGAGTCCTAGTTATTTTGCAGTTTCTGTAGGCGGTGCACCTCTAGAAGTATTGAAGGAATATATTACAAATCAAGAAAAGCCGTCCTAGAAGGACGGGGCTTGTATCCCATTTTCTTGGTCAGTTTTAATAACTCGGTCTTTGGCGCCGACCTGGTTACAATAATTTGGTAAGGTGCGTCATCACGAAAATGCTTAATCTGCGATCGTCGCATTCAGACAGTAAGCGCACCCTACAATGACTAAATTTCTGCTCTCGAAGGTGGTAGTTTAACTTTAGTTGCTAAACCCAGTGCTTGTAAGACTTGAATTGTCATCCAAGTAAAGTCAATTTCCCACCATTTCATGCCGTGACGGGCAGAGTATTGATAAGCGTGGTGGTTGTTGTGCCAGCCTTCGCCGTAAGTCAACACCGCAACCCACCAACAGTTAGTAGAACTATCTTCGGTTTCGTAAGTGCGGTAGCCAAATTTGTGAGTAGCGCTGTTGACAAACCACGTGCAGTGATATACCAAAACTAAGCGGGCAAAAATTACCCAAACTACAAATGACCAGCCTGCTGCTAAGTAAAGCAATACGCCAAAGACGATTTGCATCGGGAGAAAGTATTTTTGCAAAAATTGGTAAAATGGATCGCTGGAAATGTCTTTGGTGCAGCGGGAAATTTCAGCATGAGCGGGGCCTTTATACAGCATCCAGCCGATGTGACTCCACCAAAAACCATTCTGGGCGTTGTGAGGGTCGATCGCATTTTGGTCTGAGTGGGTGTGGTGTAAGCGGTGCAGTCCAACCCAATCAATTATTCCTCCTTGGCAGGCAAGAGCTCCGCAAAATGCTAGAAAGTATTCTACGAATTTTGGTGCCTGAAAACTTCGGTGGGTAAGCATTCGATGCCATCCGAGGGTTATGCCCAAACCGCCGGTGATCCAGTGCATAAATACTGTTAAACCAACTGCTGTCCAATTGAAGTTGCTCGGAAGCAAGGCGAACAAAGCGCCGATGTGAAGTCCTGCTAAACTGATAACGTGCTTCCAATTGTATTGGAGTTTATCTTGCGTTGCGATTGTCATTCTTTTTTTGATTTCTGATGAGATGCTGGCTGAATTCACGCATAATAGTTTGGGTTAAGTTGTGAACTGTTTTGCTGTACACTTGCCCAAACTGATAAAGAATGAATTATAGATTTTGGCTCGGGATTGAAAAAGATTTACGATTTAATTGTGAAATTAAAAATTTTGGCTGCGAAACAAAATTTTTTGTTTCCGAATCTATTATAACTGATTGTAGTGTTGGTTGGGTCGATCGCACAAGATGATTCGAGCTTACTTCAACCCAACCTTTACCAGCCAAAACAGGATTAGGCATTGGTTACGAGCCATTAGTCCAGAACCGATGACGGACAACCAACGACTAATTGCCGATCGGACTATTCTGCTGGTAATTTAACTTTGGTTGCCAAACCCAGCGATTCCAGCAGTTGAATTGTCATCCAAGTGATGTCGATTTCCCACCATTGGAGACCGTGACGAGCAGAGTATTGGAAGGCGTGGTGGTTGTTGTGCCAACCTTCGCCGTAAGTCAGGACAGCAACCCACCAGCAGTTAGTAGAGCCATCGCCCGACTCATAGGTGCGGTAGCCGAATTTGTGGGTAGCGCTGTTAACCAGCCAAGTGCAGTGGAACACCACTACAATCCGCATAAACACTCCCCAAACCACGAAAGACCAGCCGCCTAATAAATAAAGCAACACACCGAAGACAACTTGGATGGGGATAAAATATGCTTGGAGAAACTTGTATACTGGGTCGTCGCCAATGTCTTTTGTAAAGCGGGGGATTTGAACTCTCATCGGCAAATCTGAGATCATCCAACCCATGTGGCTCCACCAGAAGCCTTGATTAGAATCGTGGGGATCTTCTTCGGTGTCGGAATGTATGTGGTGTAACCGGTGCATTCCTACCCAGTCAATGGGCCCACCTTCACAGGACAGAGTGCCACAAATAACTAGAAAATACTCTAGCCATTTCGGTGTTTGAAAACTACGGTGGGTAACGAGACGGTGAAATCCCAGAGTTATTCCTAAACCACCTGTTACCCAGTGCAGGAATACTGCTAGTCCGACCGCAGACCAGCTAAAATTACCCGGCAGCAAGGCAAATAGAGCGCCGGTGTGTAGAAAGGCCATAAAGCCTACAACAGGCCAATCAGGAGAAGTTTTTTTGGAAGTTGCAATCGTCATGAAGATATTATGTTTACAAACTAAGGGCCGCATCTACGCGATAATTAGCACCGCGCACGCAAATGGTGAGCGAGGTATAGATGAATAGCGTTTCACGGCTACAGGAAGCAGAACAGGCACTCTTTCAGATTTTTTCTGGTATTGACGCGACAGTCAAGCAAAATCTTCAAAGAGTATTAAAAGCTTTTCGCAGCCACCGGGTTGGAGTCCACCACTTTGCAGGGGTTACTGGTTACGGCCACGATGATTTAGGTCGGGAGACTTTGGACGGGGTATTTGCTGAAGTGGTAGGGGCCGAGGCAGCAGCGGTGCGGGTACAGTTTGTTTCGGGTACTCACGCGATCGCCTGTGCTCTGTTTGGCATCCTACGTCCTGGTGACGAAATGTTGGCAGTGGCTGGTTCTCCGTACGATACTTTAGAAGAAGTGATCGGCTTGCGGGGGCAAGGTCAAGGTTCACTGATGGAGTTCGGCATACTTTACCGTGAGTTGCCTCTAACTCGGGCAGGTACTCTGGATTGGCAGGCATTGAGCTGTGCTATTTCAGCAAAAACTCGCCTGGTTTTGATCCAGCGTTCTTGCGGTTATTCTTGGCGCTCGAGTCTGTCTATTTCTGAGATCAAAAAAATCGTCGATCTAGTCAAACATCAGAATCCTAACACAATTTGCTTTGTTGATAATTGTTACGGCGAGTTTGTTGATGATTGCGAACCTACTGCTGTGGGTGCGGATCTGATGGCTGGTTCTTTGATCAAAAATCCAGGGGGTACGATCGTCCCTGCGGGTGGTTACGTGGCCGGCCGGGCGGATCTGGTGTCGCAGGCAACTTGTCGCTTGACAGCGCCGGGAATCGGCAGCAGCGGGGGCGCGACTTTTGATTTGAATCGCTTGCTGTTTCAGGGTTTGTTTCTGGCCCCTGGGTTTGTGGGCGAGGCGATGAAGGGCAATCATTTGACGGCTTATGTTTTTTATCAGTTGGGTTATCGGGTGAATCCGATTCCTTTGGCGAGGCGCAGGGATGTGATTCAGGCGATCGAATTTGGTTCGGCTGATAAGTTAATTGCTTTCTGTCGGGCGGTGCAGCAAAATTCCCCCGTAGGTTCGTATTTAGACCCGGTACCGGCGCCGATGCCGGGGTACGAGAGTCAGTTGGTGATGGCTGGAGGTACTTTTATTGATGGCAGTACCTCGGAGTTTTCCGCAGACGGGCCTCTGCGAGAACCCTATGTGGCTTTTTGTCAAGGGGGTACTCATTGGACTCATGTGTCGATCGCCCTGGAAGCTGCGATCGAGGCTGTCGGCCCGGCTAAGTGAATATCTTGCTAAGGTCGATCGGCTAAATTTGTCACTAAGCGTCCGTCTTCCATGTAGATAATGCGATCGGCAATATCGAGAATGCGATTGTCGTGCGTCACTAGCAAAATCGTACAACCTTGTTCCTTTGCTAGTGTCTGCATAATTTCTACCACATCTCGCCCGGATTGTTTGTCCAAAGCCGCTGTAGGTTCATCCGCTAAGACTATTTTAGGGCGGCTGACTAACGCCCGGGCGATCGCCACCCTTTGTTTTTGTCCTCCCGACAGATTTTCTGGGTAATAATTCACGCGCTCCCCCAAACCGACAGCTTCCAACATTGATATTGACAAAGCATCCATATTTTGATTCAGCATTTCCTTGTGCAATTCCAAAGACATCCGCACATTTTGCTTAGCCGTCAAAAATGTCATCAAGTTATGCGCTTGAAAAATATAACCAATTTGCTTTCTGAGTTTGGTTAACTGATTTTTTCCAGCGCCGCGTATTTCTTGCCCGAGAATATTGAGACTCCCTTCTTGAGCCGAACGCAGGCCACCTAACATCGTCAACAAAGTCGTTTTCCCTGAACCCGAGGGCCCCGTCATAATTACTATTTCTCCGGGGTTGATGTCGAGATTTATGTCGAATAAGGCTTGTTTTTTGAGAGAGCCTTGACCGAAGTAATGGTTGAGGTTTTTGACTGAAATTACTGGTGCGGTTGCGGTGGTTGGGTTTGCGGGTGAATTTAGGGTTTGCATAGTAATTATTTTGGTTTTTTTTGACCGCAGATGCAGGCAGATTGACGCTGATGAACGCAGATTAGAAGATGTCTGCGGGGTCTGCTGATTGGAGTTTGCGGAGGGCGAGGGCGCCGGAACCGGTACACATCACGATCGTCAAACTCAACACTACAACCGCTCGATTTGCCGTCATCGAAATTGGCAACAATGTCGCAGATTGTGCTAAGGAATACAGCCCGTTAGCCAAAACAATTCCCGGCATAAAGCCCAAAACAGCTAATAGCAATGCTTCCTGAACTAAAACTCCGACTAAATAGCGATCGCTATATCCCATTGCTTTTAAAGTCGCGTACTCAGCCAAGTGATCGGAAACATCCGAATACAAAATTTGGTAAACAATAATCAAACCAACAATGAATCCGATAATTGTACCAAATCCAAAAATAAAACCAATCGGAGTAGCATTTCCCCAATAAGCCTTTTCAATTTCTGCAAATTCTGCCAAGGTCAAAACTTTGACATCATCAGGTAATATAGTTTTGAGCATTGACTGGACTTTTTTGATGTCAGCACCGGGTTTTAGGTTGATTAAGCCGACATCAATTTCGTCAGGTTTGCGATCGGGAAATAAGTTCATGAACGTAGAATCGCTAGCAATCACATTCCCATCAGCAACAAAGGAAGTACCAAGAGTAAAGACTCCACCAACTTCAATATTGCGTTTATTGAGTTCAGTTTGTAAGGTAGATTGTTTGTTGAAAATATTCGCAATTTCCCCATATTCAGGTCGAGAAGCTTGGTCAAATAACACGTAATTGAACATTTGAATTCTAGCTAGTTTTTGATTGACATCTGGCAAATTAAATGTTATGTTTCCCGGGTCGATGCCAAAAATTAAAATCGCTCGCGTAGTACGATTGGTAGGATTTCGCCACTGTCCCATCCCAATATATAAAGAAGTCACCGACTTAACTCCTGCAACCCCTTGTGCTTGGTAAATTCGCTCTCTGTTGAACTGTTTTACCGCAGCAAAAGTTTCAAATTGAGGATTGATTAACACTAAATCTGTCTGTAAACTTTCATGCGGTTTAACTGCTGAGTCAAAAAGTGCATCTTGAAAGCCGAGTTGCACAAAAATCAGAATATCTGCAAAGGCAATTCCGGCGATAGCAACAGCAAGACGAGTTTTTTCTCTGGTTACTTGCAACCATGCAAGGGGTGTTTTGCGAAACATAAGCTTTGTTTGGGAATGGGTTATTTTTTTAGGACTTACCAACTATATGTAGGGTGCGCAATGCGCACCTTACCTTAAGGAATTGCCGGCTATATGTAGGGTGCGCAATGCGCACCTTACCTTAAGGAATTGCCGACTATATGTAGGGTACGCAATGCGCGCCTTACCTTTGTTCGTTGTTTGAAGCTGCTTGTTCAAGTTGGCGCTGGCGCATTAGGAGAAATAAAGGCAAACCTAGGGAAACACCAACCAGTAAATTACTCGCAATATAAATCCACAAGTTTTTCATTTTCAGACGCGAACCTTCGCTAAATACAAAAAACCACAAAACCACGGAAGACACGATGACATCCATGCCGAAAAAACCGGAAATCTGATTCGCAAATAATTGTCCAAAGAACTCGTTTACATTCAACCCTTTTTCTAAGAGAAACGGGATAAACTGGGAATAGGGCAAAGCTGTTCCTAGAATACAGAGAACTAAGTAGGCAATTTGAAGCATTGGCAAACCTCCACTTTGTTAATTTTAAATCGGTATATTTGCGAGTTCACTCAGTATTACTGAGTGCTTGAATATCGGATTGCATAATTAAGTTAATATTGGGGGAAATCTTATCAATTTCCCAATCCCACCAGCGGATTTGTAATAGTTGTGCCACCTCAGCATCGCTAAAACGCTGCTTAATTAAACCTGCGGGATTTCCGCCGACAACGGTGTAAGCGGGAACATCCTTTACCACAACAGATTTAGCCGCAATAATCGCACCGTCGCCGATTTTTACTCCGGGCATAATCACGGATTCATAACCGATCCAAACATCATTCCCGATGACAGTATCGCCTTTACTTGGCAGTTCGATTAATAAATTCATGGCCGTTTCCCAACCGTTGCCAAAGATGGGAAAAGGATAGGTTGAAATGCCGTCTAGTTTGTGATTTGCACTGTTCATGATAAATTTGACGTTGGTGGCGATCGCACAAAATTTACCAATAATTAATTTTTCACTCCCATAATTATAAAGTACGTTTCTCTCGAAATTTTCCGGGTCGATCGGATCGTCGTAGTAAGAGTAATCACCGACAATAATATTAGGCGATTTAACAAAGTTTTTGATAAAGCAAACCCGGTGCTGGTCTGCCATCGGATAAGGTCGGTTCGGATTGGGTCCAATTTCTGTCATAACTTTCAATTATCAAAGGTTCGTAGTGAGGACTTTAGTCCTTCTGAATTGCTACTTGTACCTGCAAATTTGTCAAGGTCGCAACTTGTTTGCTAGCTTCAGAATTCAGATGGATTTTGACTTCTACAACTCGGCTGTCCAAGTTTTCTCCCGGCTGGTTGCTGAACACGTTTTGCTTGCTGACTTTCAACCCGATTTCTTTAACAGTTCCCGGCAATTCTCCTGAAAATGCTTGGCTGGTAACACCTGCTTTTTGTCCAACTTTAATTTTGCCAATATCAGTTTGATAAACTTCGGCAACCACTACCATTTGCTGAGTTTCTCCCACGTCTGCAATGCCGTCATCGCTAATCTTCTCTCCTGGGCGGGTGTGAATTTTGAGGATTTTTCCGGCGTTGGGAGTGCGGATGTAAGCTTGATTTAATTCGGCTTGGGTGCGCTTGACTTGGGCGATGGCGCTGTTGATTTCGGTTTGGGCTGCTTGGATATCTACCGGGCGCACTTCGCCTATTTTGTCGAGAGTTGCTTGGGCTTCTTTCAGTTCTTCGCTGCCACTATTTTTGATGCGCTTAAGTGTTGCTTCTGCTTCTGCCAACTGCTGGATTGCTGTACTGTTAATTCTGGCAAGATTGGCTTCGGCTTCGTTGAGTTGTTGGATTCCTGTACTGTTAATTCGGGTGAGATTTGCTTCGCCTTCTTTAAGCTGCTGCTTGGCCGTACTGTTGATGCGGCCCAGATTTGCTTCGGCTTCTTTAAGTTCCTGGCGACTTGTTTCTAATGACAGTCGTTTGCTGTCCATGACTGAGTTAGAAATTGCGCCTTCGGTAACAAGTTCTTTGTGCCGCAGATATTCGGTTTCTGCATTAGTAAACTCGGCTTTTAATTTGTTAATTGCGGCAGTTTGTGCTATTTTTTCTCCTTGCCACTGTGCAGTTATGCGGCTAATTGTGGCTGTTTGTACTTTTCTTTCTCCTTGCCATTGTGCGGTTATTCTGCTGATGGTTGCTTGCTGTGCGGTTTTTTCTCCTTCCCATTGCGCTTGGATGCGATCGACTGTTGCTTGTTGCGCCGCCCGGTTTCCTTGCAATTGGGCTTCTAGCTTGCCAATTGTCGCAGATTGTGCTGCAAGTTCTCCCGACTTGGCGCCCGCTTTTACCTTCGCTAAATTGGCTTCCGCTACTTTGACTTTTTCTTTGGCTTCCTCTAAAGCAGATTTTAGCCGATCGCCCGCATCCAAAATTGCGATCGACTGCCCTGCTTGCACGCGATCGCCCTCTTTGACTAAAAGCTTCGCCACGCGATCGCCATCCAACGCCTGCGACACCCCCAAGCGAATCACTTCCCCCAGCGGTTCCAATCTTCCCAAAGCCGTAATTTTCCGGGGCGGGGGTGTTTCTACGGGTAAAGGTTCAGCATTTTTAGCTAAAGATCCAAACTGAGAAATGCCGTAAAAAGTTGTACCGACACTAATAGCAGCGCCAGCAACTACCAATCCCATTACCAATTTATTTTTAGGCTTGATGAAAGATTGAAAATTCATAGTTATCCTGTACTTCCAGCTATTTTTTTTCTAAATAAACGAGTAATATATCTTTTAATACATTCGCTTGTTCTGTAAAAGATATCCTTTCGCCTTGATAAAATCTTCTTGCCACCAAACCGTCAATATAACAAATTACAAATTTAGCCAGCGCTGGATCGGAGATACCAAGATAGCAAATGAGTGCCTCTTCATAACGCTTTCCTGCTACCTGGAGTGCTTGATTGCTATCAATCTCTTTGCGAGTTTTTTGGTGGCAAAACTCGAAAGTAATTAACAGATTTTTCAGCATATAATCTTCAATTCCGCTGAGATAATTCATCAGTTGTTCAACTTTTTCTCCGAGAGTTGGTGGATTTCCTAACTCAGCCAGTGCTTCTTCTTTTGTATCTTCATAGCTCAAATATACAATTAACTGCTCGAACAAGCTTTCTTTGCTTGGGAAATAGTGGTAAAGGGTTCCTGTAGAAACTCCAATTCCTGAGGCAATTTCTCGCATTGTGACTGAGGAATAGCCTTTTTCGGCAAAAAGCTCAAAACTTTTGTTCAGCAGTTCTTTGCGGTACAATTCGCGGTCAACTATCTTTGGCATAGGTCGATCGATCTTCTGATGTTTGATTCTAGATCCTAGGTTATCGGAGATTTAAGAGCGATCGACCGAATATTCCTATATCGAACATCCGATATAGTATAAACCAATACAAACAAAAGCTTTTGACCGTTGAGCTTGGAAAAATTAAGTATATCGAACACTTGTTATAATTAATGTTGCACAGACTAGCAGAGCTTGTCAAGGGGTGGAGTCTAATTATTTTTAGAGTCGATTTGTCGGGGCGAGTTTAGCCCAAAATCCAAAACACCCCGCGATCGATCTGCGTCAGTCAGTCGATTTGAGATTTGAGATTTTAGAATGGGAAATGACAGATCGCTATCATGGTTTTGATCCGATCGAGAGTAGCATTCTTTTTTTTAACTCTTAATTCTGATGAAAGTACGAACCTACGAAATCGGCGACACCCAAAAAATTGTCAAACTATTTTACGACACCGTGCACGAAGTAAATATCCGCGATTACACAACAGCCCAAGTAGATGCTTGGGCACCAGCAGATACCGACAGTCAAAAGTGGATGCAAAGTTTAAGCAGTAAATTTACCTTTGTAGCCGAAGATGGCGATACAATCGCAGGTTTTGGAGAATTAGAAATCAACGGCCATATCGATCGCTTTTACTGTCACAAAGACTTTCAAAGACAAGGAGTTGGGAGGCTAATTTTCACACAAATCGAGTTAAAAGCCAAAGAGTTAGGACTTAGAAAGTTATTTACCGAAGCCAGCATTACAGCTAGACCTTTTTTTGAAACCCAGGGATTTATTCTGCTTAGAAAACAAGAAGTAGAGCGGAGAGGACAAAAACTCATCAACTTTGCCATGGAAAAAGATATATAAACAAACCACCTTTTGTGTAAAATTAGAGCGCAGAGTTGTGTGGAGGAGTTGCGATGGTTACGGAAGCGACAAATGTGCTGGGCGGAAAATTAGAAACTTGCTGCACATCGCCCATGACAGGCTATTATCGGGACGGAAAATGCAATACGGGTGGCGGAGATTTAGGGGCTCACACTGTTTGTGCAAAAGTAACAGAAGAGTTTTTAAAGTACACCAAAAGAATGGGAAACGATTTGAGTACCCCGGTTCCAGACTTTAAATTTCCGGGATTGAAACCAGGGGATTGTTGGTGTTTGTGTGCTTCGCGCTGGAAGGAAGCAATGGATGCTGGATGTGCGCCGCTGGTGGTTTTGTCGGCGACTCATGTCTTAACTTTGGAATACGTTTCTTTGAACGAGTTGAAGGAACACGCTGCTGATTTGTAGGAATGTGCGATCGGGTGCGTCTGGTTTTTGAAGCCTGAAGAAGCATGACCGCATATAAGTTATTACTGATAATCTCATATTTAGTGCGGTCATGCTTCGCCCCTACAGACGTATTTGCTTGCACAGAGATGCACCCGTGCGATCGCCATTTTCATACAAACTGTAGGGTACGTCAGTTAGCATTATTGTTTGAATAATCCCACTGGAATTCATCATGATTCGATCGACTGCGCCCGATGATACGATCGCCCTAATCGCCCTAGCCGAAGCGACTGGCTTGTTCGAGGCGAACCAACTCGATGAAGTTAGTGAAATGCTGGCTGATTACTTCGCCACTAACAGCGACAGCGATCGCTTCTGGATTACCGATGACGACTGCGGGCCCGTGGGTGTCGCCTACTGCGAACTCGAACCGATGACCGATCGCACCTGGAACTTGCAATTAATCGCCATCCTACCCGATCGCCAGCGGGAAGGACGCGGTGCGACATTGCTGCGCTACATTGAACAAACCTTGATGGCGCGGGGCGGACGGGTGTTGCTGGTGGAAACGTCGGGACTCCCGGAGTTCGATCGCGTGCGATCGTTCTACCGCAAGTGCGGTTACGACGAAGAAGCGCGGATTCGCGACTTCTACAAAGCAGGCGATGACAAGATAGTTTACCGCAAGGCGATCGACACTCAGGCTTAGACTCGTAGGGTGCGTCAGTAGGATTATTGTTTCAATAATCCAACAGCTTCTGACGCTGGGCACCCTACAAGTTTACTCCAATCATTTAAGATAGGTTTAGAGGTGAGGTATAACCAGTGTCAGCTAAGGATAGATTTCATAATGCTGTGAAGCGAGGTCTTGAAAAATCTGAGTGGGTCATTACTCACGATCCTCTCAGGCTAGAATTTGCCGAGAATGAGAGAGTCGAAATCGATTTGGGAGCAGAACGACTTCTCGCAGCGGAAAAATTAGGAAAAAAAATTGCAGTAGAAGTCAAGAGCTTTTTAAGTGCTTCAGCTCTCTCTGATTTTCATACCGCCCTCGGACAATTTTTAAATTATCGTTTAGTCTTAGAAAAGATCGAACCAGATCGCATTCTATATTTGGCAGTTCCGCTCGCAACTTACGAATCTTTTTTCAGTCGGGAGTTACCTCAAGCATCGGTTCGACAACACCAAGTCAAGCTTATTGTGTACAACCCAGTTCAGGAGGCAATAGTCAAATGGATCGACTAGAGCATTACCGTCAGTGCATTCAAAAGCTGCTAATTGAAGACAGCAAGATAGCACCAATTAACGGAGAAATTGAAGTAGAAACAATTTTTGACAAAGAAAAAGATCGCTATCTTGTCGTTGATTTAGGATGGGACACACACCGCCGCGTATATAACTGTGTGTTTCATTTGGATATTAAAAATGGCAAAATCTGGATTCAGCGAAATCAAACAGACAGGCAGATTGCTGACGAATTGGTAGAAATGGGAATACCCAAAGAGGATATTGTGCTAGGACTTCAGCCAACTTACGCGCGCGAATATACAGGGTTTGGAGTTGCATAATTTCAATCGCCCAAGGAGTAGTGCGCGTCAGTTAACTACCACAAAAAAATTGGTTTGTAGTGAGGACTTTAGTCCGCATCCATTCCGAGGACTAAAGTCCGAACGATCAAACATTTTTTATTAATAGTAATTAACTGGACGCGATATGATTCGCCCTACAACAAGATTAAACCTCTGGCAACTTATACTGCGCGACAATCCGCTTAGCATATTCCGGCACGTGAGCCTCCAATTTTTCCGGGTAATTCCGCTTCACATACAAATAATTGCGAGTGAAATGAGAATCAATTGAAAACCGAGCATATTCCAAACCCTTCGGCCCAATTCTCTCAATAAAAACCCCCATCAACTTCGCGGCCCACATCGGCAAAGTCACACCTTTCTCGTAAGCCGGAATACTTTGCTGAACGGCTTCTTTTCTGTTTCCCTGAGACATTACCGGCTGAGTATTTAGCTGATCTGCTACCAAATCTAACATCTCTTTCCCGGTGTCATTTCGTACCACAATCCACTGCCAGCCAAAAGGTGCGCCCATGTAGCCCACAACTAAATCTGCTAAGGAATTAACGTAATCAAAACAGCTCAAACAAGAAGGAGCAAAAACATCTTTCAATTCCTTCGTATTCAATCCAAAAAATGGCACTTTCTCTTCCGAACCGTCTTCGTGTTTGAAGTGAACGTTAAAGTCTTGCATAAACTCGTAAGACACCACCGTTTCGGGAGAGCGGCTAGTCGTGTCTAGGAATTTCTGCAAGCCCGCGCGGCTGACATTATCGACACAGGGAGTTCCGAGAACATAAAGCTTTTCTAAACCTAGTTCTTTTTCGACTGTGCGCAATGCTTGAATTTGACAGCCGACGCCAATTACTAACAGCCGCTTCATCCCAGATTTGGCGATTTGTTCCAACACTGAAAGGTTGGGAGATAGAGTTGGCTTGTTGACTTTTGCTGCGAGAATTTCTTCGCGATTTCTCGCAATTATCGGCATTGGTTGAAAGCGGTCTTCTTTGGTATTTTGGACGCAGACAACGCCTTCAACGATGCCTTTTTCCAGCATTTCGATCGCAATTGAGCTGACAATTCCCGTCCACTGAGCGCCCTCGATTGGTTCTTTTTTCTTAGCCGCCATCATATTTTGACTGACGCCGAAGTACCAATCGTCAGGATTGTCGAGATTGCGCGATCGCCCGTGAATCTCCTCTTCGAGTTCTGCGATATGCTGAGTTAAGAAAGCACAAGCTTCCTTGACATAATGGATATAATATGTATCGCACAAACCGCACTCGCTGCAAAGTTCTTTAGCGGGGCGGCGGCTGCCCGGTTTCAGGGCTTTAGATTTTTGGTGTTTAGTGGAATCTATGGCGGTCATCTAAATTGCGGATTTTATGGAGAAACGGCTGTTGTTAGGATATCATACCCATTCCGGTGATGAAGTATTCGCGCTAATTAAACGTAAAATGGCGTTGGTATTCAGAAACCCCGAATAAAGACGAGCACGGGGGTACGCCCCCTACAGAAACCGGGTTTCTCCATGTTATATTTTTGGGGATGAATATCCTTACTGCTTGAGTCATCGCAGGCGGACTTTGGCTGTTTGGCGTGGGAATTGTATTCGCCCGCAATCATTAGTATTTATCCGGATATAACAGGGTATTGCAGGAATAAACTGCAAAATAAAGGTATAAAAAAATGGTAAGATTGTTTGTGACAACAGCCGTCGCTGGCATCATGCTCAATATCGCAATTTCGAGTTTTGGATTTGCTGCTTTGATTCGCCCTGTTGTGGGTATGAATCAAACTATTGTCGCTCTAGAAAGTATGTTGAACGCGACACAAAAGCCGGCGGCGATCGACTATTCGCGCTTGGGGATTGGCGGTGTGCGTTTGGGGATGTCTGTAGAAGAGGCTAAACGCAAGTTGGGTAAGCCGCAGCGGGATGAAACTAAACTGGGTAGTAAGGCGATAGGTGGCAAGATTCGCACGCTAACTTACTCAAAATTGACAGTAGCAGCCAGGGATGGCAAAGTTTATTTAATCTCTACTACGAATCCCAAGTTTGTGACACTTAATAGTGTCAAAGTAGGAGATAAAACTCAAAAAGTTCTTAAAACTTACGGTTACAGTTCTCAATCCGTGCAGGGTGGATTGACTCGGTTGACTTACAGCAATGACCAAAAGGCTTCTAATTTGGTTTTGGAACTTAAGGGCGATCGCGTGCAAAAGATTATTGTCGGGACGCAACTCAACTAAAATACTAGACAGCAGTCCAAAAATCCCCGTGTAGAGGAACGCACGTGAGGACTTCAGTCCTTCTTACTTCAGAGGATTTTCAGGTTTGCTCAAAACAAGTATTGAGCATCACGTGCAGTCGGGTGCATCTGGTTTTTGAAGCCTGAAGAAGCATGACCGCATATAAGTTATT
>NZ_JAUBOJ010000111.1:0-3351 GCF_036700185.1 Microcoleus sp. BM001215392
AGCATGACCGTAGTCAATATGGGATTATAACTAATAACTTATATGCGGTCATGCTTCGCCCTCTTTAAAAGCGAGATGCACCCGGAAAACCTATCAAAAATAGACGCTGCGATTGCTTCGTTCCTCGCAATGACAATCTTAAATGAAGCCTATTGGGTTATAATATATCTCTCCATAAAAGCCTGTAGAGGGCAGCCAAAATGCCTGCTCCACAAGACTTTTTAGAGATTTTCCTAAAGACGAAATTTTATGTCTGAAAATTCCCCAAAAACCTCAGCGGAAATGGAAGCGATCGCCCGATCGCCCAATCTTGTTGAAATCAACAAAGAAATCCGCGACTTGATTATAGATTATGCCATTGGATCTGCAATTCTGGGACTCAACCCGCTGCCGGGAAGTATGACGGTGACGCTGCTGGTGGCGAGCCTGTTGCTGTTAAAAATGATGCGGGATATTGGGGCAAAATGGGGCTATCCAAAAGGTCAAGATGCGCTGGCGATCGGAGGCAATTTGTTCGGGGGTTTGGGTTCTTTTTGGGCAGCGTTTATGGCTTGGATATCGATGTATGGTTTGGGTTTGTTTGTGCCGTTTGTGGGCGGTTTTGCGGTGGCTTCGTCGCTGTTTGCACTGACTTGGAGGGTGGGACAGGCGACGCATCTTTATTATGCTAGCGGCCGCCAAATGGATGCAGCGGAACTCAAGGAAGTTTTCGATAGTTCTCAACCGGAAGGGGCGGCTTTGTTTGAGGCGAATATTGGGGCGATCGCCTCTCCCGAGCTAGTAGCAGAAAATTCGATTAAATCCCTGACTGATGCCTTGATAAATGGTAATATAAGTCAAGAGGAGTTTGAGGAAAAAATTAAAGACATTCTTGATTAAGACCTGTTACTCACATAAAACCATGAAATTCTCCCTTGATGTAGAAAACAACCCCGCAGGTTGGCCAGATCACACTCAGCTACCAGAATCCGACGGCACTTTTGTGAAAAACTTTCAAGAACATCCCCAAAGCATTCTGTTAACGGATTCTATTACTCCGATCCTCCAAACCATTCATCCAGATGCTGATTACTGTATCGGTCAAGATAGCGGGATTTATTGGCGATTGACAGATCCGCTAGAAAAGGGTGCAGAAGCACCGGACTGGTTTTATGTGCCAAATGTCCCGCCAACATTTGACGGTCAAGTGCGTCGTTCTTATGTGATGTGGCAAGAGTTTATAGCACCGTTAGTTGTGTTAGAATTTGTGTCGGGCAATGGTGCACAAGAACGAGATAGAACGCCTTTGTTGCGAACTGGTCAACAGGAAACTAAACCTGGCAAATTCTGGATTTATGAAAATGTCATCCGTCCGGAATTTTACGGAATTTATGAAGTCACTAAGGCGAGTGTTGAAGTTTACCATTTAGTAGACCGCAGCTATCATTTAGTTCCGGCAAACTCGCGCGGTCATTATCCAATTCCACCGTTAGGAGTGGAATTGGGAATTTGGCAGGGAAGGTATCAAAATGTTGAGTTACCTTGGCTGCGCTGGTGGGATAGTGAAGGGAATCTGCTGTTAACTGGCTTTGAAAGAGTTGAGGAAGAACAACAAATAGCTGAACAAGAACGGCAACGAGCCGAACAAGAACGGCAAAGGGCCGATCGCGCTCAAGAAGAATTAGAGCAATTGCGCGCTCAGTTGCGATCGGCTGGAATTGAACCCCAATTGTGAGGGAAACCTTTGTTGACAGGGGACTGTATTAGGAAAGCAGCAATCAAGGACGAGTTGAGAAACCGGGTTTTTTACGACAATCATTCATTGCAGCCAGCAGATTAGCTAAAAAACCCATTTTTTGGTATTGATATAGCGGTTCTCAAAAAAGTGAGGTATCCCTTATACTCTATGCCCTATGCCCTATGCCCCAGGCCCTCTTTGCCCGATGCCCGATGCCCGATGCCCGATGCCCGATGCCCGATGCCCATCAGTACCTCATCTTTCTGAGAAAGACTATATTTAGAGTTAGTGTATGACCAAGTATATTGCAACAAAAATTACCCGCAGACAACTGTTGCTCGGAGGATTGGCGGCCGCGTCAGCAGCTACCGCAATACCGGAATATTTGCGCCGGAAAGCCAAGGGCGATCGCCAGAAACAAGTTTTAGCTTTACTCAACGACAGAGAAGCCAATAGGATTTTCTTGAAAAGCTTAGAAGCCGATGCGAAAAAAATTACTGAAGCGCGGCGAATTCAAGCATCTGTCAAACTATCTCCGCCGCCAATTCCCTACAACCGCGAGATTTCTAAACTGCTGATTTTGTGCAGCAAATTGGCAACGCAGCAATACTTCAAAGGCAAGATAGAGCCTAGCTATGACGGTAACATTAAATCGCTGCCAGCTTATACGACTAAGTTGAAAGACTACACTCTAGTTGCGGCGATTAAAGGAGAAGAAGCCAATATCTCGGAAGAAATCGAGGTGGAAATTCCGCAGCAGGCGACTTCCCCAAATGGGGAAATCGATCCGATCGGCAAAAATGTAGGTACTGCGGAAAGAGTCATCAAAAATACTGCAAGGGAGGTTGTTAAAATTAATCGCAAAATTCCGGTTTATTTTGGTTTTGTCCTCAGTTCAAAAAAACACAATATTATTGTCTTTCGCGGCACGCAAAGAACTATCGAATGGGTACTCAATATCAATGCTGTCTACGCTACAAAAGAAAGTAAGGTTTTCAGTAAGTCTTACGGTAAAATTCATCCCGGTTTTTCAACCATCTACAGCAATATTGCGGCTCAAACGCTGGAAATTGCCAAAAAGCTGAATCCGTCGGTTCCTTGCTATGTATCGGGCCACAGTTTGGGTGCTGCGATCGCGACTTTGGCTGCGATCGACATTGCAGTAAATGTTCCTCGGTTGAAAAAGCAGGTGCAGTTGTATACTTATGGCAGTCCGAGGGTGGGCGATCGGGTGTTTGCGAGGGATCACAATCGAGTTGTACCGAACAGCTATCGAGTGGTAAATTTGGCGGATGCAATTACGCTGGTGCCTTTTACGGTATTCTTTAAAACTGAATACGTGCACGTGGGTGAGGAGTGGGCTTTTTTGGCGCCTAATGGGGATGTGATGCCGAATCACGTGGTGGATAGTTACAGAAGTGCGATCGACAAACAAGTCGAAACCAACAAACCCCGAACCTCCCCAAATTCCGGGTTAAAATAGGTTGGTAGCTAATAGCAAATAATCCGGGCGAATAGAATTGGCACGCCAAACAAACGAAGTCCGCGGAGGCGGACTCAACAAAATAGATAAATGCCCATTTAAGTTCGGGCGAATAGCGAATAGTCCGGGCGAATAGAATTCGCACGCCAAA
>NZ_JAUBOJ010000111.1:3451-17768 GCF_036700185.1 Microcoleus sp. BM001215392
AATAGAATTCGCACGCCAAACAAACAATGTCCGCCTCCGCGGACTCAAGAAAATAGATAAATGCAAATTTAAGCAAATAGTATAAAATGTAATTTTCAATAAATTTGATATTATATCAAACACCTAATCAGCTTTTATTGATACTCTTATCTTCAGTCCGCGGAGGCGGACATTGTTTGTGTAGCCCCGAATTCTATTCGGCGGGTTTTATTTTTGAAACATCACCATTAATTATGGTGAAACATCGCAATTAATTGGGCGGGCTTTATTTGCGAAACATCGCAATTAATTCGGCGGGCTTTATTTTTGTGAAACGTCGCAATTAATTCGATAGCCTTTATTTGTGAAACACTGCTCGATAAACAGGTTCCCCGCGTTTGAGAGTAGCAATTTCTCTTTCAGTGGCTACGGGCATGGGATTTTCTGCCAACCATTCACCGTTATTTGTGCGTTTAAAGCTAGGATGAGATGAAAAGCGATCGCACATTTCGACTTCTACTTCCTCAATATCCGATTGAATAAACACTTCGCCGCCAACAGCCAGATAAGTCGCCAACTCGCCGACTAATTCCTGTTGTACCACCCGTCGCTTGTGGTGCTTTTTCTTGAACCACGGATCGGGAAATTGGATGCTCGCTCGCTGCAAAGTACCAGGGGGAAGAGTTTCTAAAATTGGCTTCAGGGAACTATTCGCATTGCAAAACAAATAGTGCAAATTTGTCAAGCCTTTTTCGTCGCGCCAAAGATTTGCCTCGTCCACCAGAGGTTCCCGAATTTCTAATCCGAGAAAATTCCAATCAGTTTGGATTTGCGCCATTTGCCACAAAAACCTGCCTCTGGCGCAGCCGATATCTAAATGCAGTGGCAAATTTAAGTCGCTATATATTTTCGTCCAATCTGGGGCACTGGCGGATGTTTGATATCTCATGGATAGGGGATTTACGTGTTCCCGAACTCTAACTCTTGCCAATTTTTCTGTCTCCTGAATGTAATTTTTAACCGCTGATCTGGGCAGATTAACGTTGATTAACGCAGATGAATTTAGCAATGAAAAATTCCTGTCTTAGGATTTTTTATTGCTAAATTATTGTATCAAGCTTCTGGTTCAATGCCTGCTGCTCTTAATTGTGCGGATAGTCGATCGGCTCGCTGTCTTTCCCTTTCCACCATCTCTGCACCCCACAATAACATCTGTCCGCTCTCATCCCACCAGCGCAACCAATATCCGGTTCTTTCAGCTTTTGTTCCGTACCAAACACCTAGAAATAACCCTACTCCTGCAATCCAATAACGATTGTTTGCATCGGGCGGCTCTACTTCATATCTTCCTGATGAATTTAACCGATAAACTTCTAGCAATCCTGCCGCAGGCTCAAAGATACCATAGATTGGTACTCGCAGTATTTGCTCATAAAAAAAGAATTTTCCCGGTGGAAAAGTTGGTTTAGCTGAATATTCGTCACCCTGAGTCGCTCCTAAAAACTCCATGACAATCGCGGGAATTTCCTCTTTTACTTCTAAGTTGGGGGTGTAAATCCGGCGAACCTCCGGGGCGGGAAGCGGTTGTACATTGCGGACATAAAACAAATCTGGCGCTTTCATAACTGTTTGGCTGTCCATTGTCCCGCAAATGGCCATATTTGGAGCAACTAATATTCCTTTTAATATTAGCCCCGCAATTTCTAGGATTTCGCGCAAGGCGGCTGCGAGTAGGGGTTGGTCGATATTTGGGGCTGGTCTTTCCTCTAAAATGAAAGGCTCTGGCATTTTTTCCCAAGTGATTTTTAAGCCGGATTTACTGTCTGTCACGGTATTTTACCTCTTAGCAAAAATAGAGTCAGCATCCCCGCTATCAAAACTGCGCTGTTCCAGGTCAACTATCAACTGTCAACTATCAACTGCTAACTGTTTACTGAGACTGCTGGAGTGCTGTTTGCAATACTTCCTTATGAAAGAGCGATCGCCCTACAATAAATTTTATCCTTTCTGGCGATAGTGCGGCGCCGTTGGCATAGTGCTCCATCCAGGTTTTGCTGATTAAATAGGGATCTTCGGGCAATTCTGATAATAAGTATCCCGGCATTTCTAACTCGTCCATCAATTGAGTAACTTTGGGATCGTAGCTGAGGGCAAAACAGCGACATTCTTCGGATGCTGCCATAATTAAACTGTGGTAGCGCATCCCGATCGCCATTTCGACTCCCCGGAACACTCCTTTCAACTTCCTCGGATCGTCTAAACTCAGGATGCGGCTCCTTTTCGGCAGTGCTTCGTGTAAATGTTTGGCAATTTCTAAGTCGTGAGAAGCTTGGAAAGGCAACAGCAAAATTAAGGTGCGAGTGGCTTTTTGAAAGTCAACTAAAGCTTGAGTTAGGATTGACAAACGGGCGGGTGTGAGTGTAGAGTGCGATCGCAAACAAACCGCAACTCTGGGCGATGGCAAATCCCACAAACCGGAGACAGGGGAATTTTCTAAAGCCCATACGGGATCGGGTGCTAATGTAAAGGGAATTTGCCAATCTGCAAGTAGGGTAGCTGAGCCCTTATCCCGCACGCTGACGGCTGTGCATCCACTAAAACAACGCTGAGATAATTTGCGAGTCATTTCGCGTTTTAGAGGCCCAATTCCCTGGGCCCAAGCGACAGTTTTTAAGCCCATCCGCTGCGCTAATCCCATCAAACCGCCATAATAGAAAGGGCTCGCAAGGCTTGTAGCGTCTTGGATTAAACTGCCGCCACCCCAGATTAGGGCGTCGGCGCTGCGGAGTGTATCGAGGACACCAAACGCATTCATGCGATCGCGCGCAGCTACTCCGTACCGCTGATTTGTCTCGACAGGATTGCCTGATAGGACGATCGGCGTCACCCCATCTGGTAACATTTGCAGTAGCGAAGCCAACAGCGCCTCGTCGCCGCCGTTGCCTTTTCCGTAATAGCCGCACAAAATTGCTCGCATTTCTACTCTTTGTTTGGAATCTAATATAACTATTACAATACCTAATTATTGTTACCAAAAGATTCTTTTGAAAACAACAAAATATCACAACCGCCGATCGCTCTTCGCACAAATAACCTCATGAATAGAACCGCAAACCTGCTACCATAAATGGTGTAAATGTCAACCCTTTTCTCAGCGAGCAGGCAAGCTGTAAAATCACGAACTTAGCGAGCGGGGACGCTCTAATGTAACGGTCAACTGTCAACGGTCAACGGTCAACGGTCAACTGCCAACTGTCAACTGTCAACTGTCAACTGCCACACATCTTCCTTAACCATACAAAAAATGCACGCTTTGTCAATTCCTACCTGGATTATTCATGTCTCTAGCGTCGTCGAGTGGATTGCCGCCATCTGGTTAATTTGGACTTACGGCGAAGTCACTCAAAACCGAGCTTGGTGGGCCCTTTCCGCCGGGATGTTACCCGCCCTTGTCAGCGCTATGTGCGCCTGTACGTGGCACTATTTTGACAACTCCCCAGCCCTAGAATGGATTGTTACCCTGCAAGCCGCGATGACTGTCATCGGTAATTTTACTCTATGGGCGGCTGCTTGGTGGATTTGGCGATCGGCTCAGCAGTCAGTTGACAGTTGACCGCTTGACAGTTGATAGGAAATTAGTCATTACTAACAAACTAAGGATAAAAGTCCTTGAAAAATAGCACTATTTGGGCAACATTTACGGCAATTTTACTTTTTTTAGCTGGGGGATTTTTGCTCCCGGGCCAAGCCAGCAATAATCTAGTGGAAATCGCGCAACAGCCCAACTGTAAAAGCCCTCAAACCACGGTTGACATGAGTATTTGTTCGACTCAGGAGTTTGAGGCAGCAGACAAAAAACTCAATCAAGTATATCAGCAAATCCTGCCAAAACTCAACAGCAAACAAAAGCAGAGATTGACTGTGGCACAGCGCAGTTGGCTCAAGTTTCGAGATGAAACTTGCAATTATGAAGCAGGGGTGTTTGAAGGCGGAACTTTGGCTCCTTCTATCTACGGTTATTGCAGAGCAAAAGTGACAAAAGAACGTATTAAAGATTTGGAAGGTTATTTGGAACAAGCAAGTTTGTAAAAGCGCGTAGGCGTAAGCCGGGGCGTAGCCATCGCGATCGACAGCAACTTACCCATTCGATCGTCCGCATACAGCAAACTGATGTATTACTGGGTCACGCACCCCACCCTAAATCATCTTAACAGTGATAATAAGCTTTGTTTTTTTATGCGATCTTTGCACAGGCCAATGGTGTAGAATCTAGAATCTAAAATCTACAATCTAAAATCGCTATGTCCTTCGTTGGCTTGCACATTCACAGCGATTACAGCCTGCTAGACGGGGCATCTCAGCTACAGCAGCTCGCCGAACGGGCGGTGGAATTGGGGATGCCCGCGATCGCCCTTACAGACCACGGAGTGATGTATGGGGCGATCGAGCTAATCAAAGTTTGCCGAAATAAAAATATTAAGCCCATCATTGGTAATGAAATGTATGTCGTCAACGGCGACATCGAAGTCAAAGTTCGAGGTAGAAGAAAATACCATCAAGTTGTCTTAGCTAAAAATACCCAAGGCTACAAAAACCTAGTCAAACTCACCACAATTTCCCACTTAAAGGGAATGCCAGAAAAAGGTATTTTTGCCCGCCCCTGCATCAACAAAGACCTACTCAAACAATACTCCGAAGGTCTGATTGTCACCAGCGCTTGTTTGGGTGGCGAAGTTCCCCAAATGATTCTGCAAAACAAACTAGATGTTGCCCGCGAAGTCGCCCAATGGTATAAAGAAGTGTTTGGGGATGACTATTATATAGAAATTCAAGACCACGGTTCCCAAGAAGACCGCATGGTGAATGTCGAAATCATCAAAATTGCCCGCGAACTAAACATCAAAATAATTGCTACCAACGATTCTCACTATATTTCTTGCAACGACGTAGAAGCACACGACGCTTTGCTGTGCATCAACACCAACAAACTGATTGAAGAAGAAAAGCGGATGCGCTACAGCGGCACAGAGTATCTTAAGTCCGCTGACGAGATGGCGCAACTGTTTCGAGACCATTTGGATGACGAAACCATCAAACAGGCGATCGAAACTACCCTAGAAGTAGCAAACAAAGTATCAAGATACGAGTTGACAGGAGAAGCTCGGATTCCCACAATTCCAATTCCCCCAGAACATACCGCCGATACCTATGTAGAAGAAATATCTTGGCTGGGACTATTAGAGCGCCTCAAAACTCGCACCAGAAACGAAATTCCCCCAGTCTACAAACAAAGACTAGAATATGAACTAAAAATGATTCAGCAGATGGGTTTTTCTGAATATTTTTTAGTAGTTTGGGACTACATGAAATATGCCAGAGACAACAATATTCCCGTCGGGCCAGGACGTGGTTCTGCGGCAGGTTCTTTAGTTGCTTACGTCCTCAACATTACCAACATAGACCCCGTACACCACGGATTGCTATTCGAGAGATTTCTCAATCCCGAACGTAAATCTATGCCAGATATCGATAGCGATTTTTGCATAGAAAGACGCGACGATATGATTAAATATGTCACCGAAAAATATGGTACAGACCGCGTAGCACAAATTATTACTTTCAACAGAATGACATCAAAAGCTGTCTTGAAAGATGTTGCCAGAGTTTTAGGTATTCCCTACAAAAAAGCCGACGAAATGGCAAAAATGATTCCCGTGTCGCGGGGGAAACCGGAAAAACTCAAAGTGATGATTTCCAATGGAACACCGGCACAGGAATTTAAAGACAACTACGAAAATACAATTTGTATCAATGCAGAAACTGGCACCGAAGTTCCAGTGCGTCAGTGGATTGACATGGCAATTCGCATTGAAGGAACTAA
This sequence comes from Microcoleus sp. BM001215392, assembly GCF_036700185.1. Taxonomy (NCBI): domain Bacteria; kingdom Bacillati; phylum Cyanobacteriota; class Cyanophyceae; order Oscillatoriales; family Microcoleaceae; genus Microcoleus; species Microcoleus sp. BM001215392. The sequence goes on from NZ_JAUBOJ010000111.1 coordinate 9,312, forward strand.
CAAAACCTATGGCGTTCACGCGGCAGGTGTGGTGATTTCTTCCCAGCCATTGGATGAAATTGTACCGCTGCAAAAGAATGACAATGGTGCCGTGATCACCCAATATTTCATGGAAGACTTGGAATTTTTGGGGCTACTAAAAATGGATTTTCTGGGACTTAAAAATTTAACAACTCTCCAAAAAACAGTCGAATATGTTAAGCAAACGCAAGATATAACTATCGATGCCGAAGGCTTACCTTCTGATATAGAACGCAGAGCTCAAGAGACATTTACTAGAAACAACAAGTTGCCAGGTGATGTAGCAAAAACTTATCAACTATTAGAAAAAGGAGATTTGGAAGGTATTTTTCAGCTAGAATCTTCGGGGATGCTGGATGTAGTAAAAAAAATTAAACCTTCCTGTCTGGATGATATTTCCTCTATTCTGGCGCTTTATCGTCCCGGCCCGCTGGATGCTGGTTTGATTCCACAATTTATCGATCGCAAACACGGTAGAGAGGTGGTTAAATATGACCATCCGCTGTTAGAACCAATTTTAAAAGAAACCTATGGAACGCTTTGTTTCCAAGAGCAAATTATGCGGATGGCTCAAGATTTGGCGGGCTATTCTTTAGGTCAAGCTGACTTGCTGCGCCGCGCTATGGGAAAGAAGAAGGCTGATGAAATGCAGAAGCAAAAGGAAACATTTATTGATGGCGCAACTAAGAATGGTGTCACTCAAAGAATTGCCGAAGAGTTGTTCGGTCAAATGCTACAATTCGCAGAATATTGCTTTAATAAATCCCATTCAATGGCTTATGCCTATATCACTTATCAAACTGCTTATTTAAAGGCGAATTTTCCTGTAGAATACATGGCTGCATTGCTGACTGCAAACAGAGGCGACCAGGAGAAGGTACAGAGATATATTGCTAATTGTCTCAAGCTTAAAATTGACGTTGAGCCACCTGATATTAATGGCTCTGAACTTACTTTTATGCCATTGCCGATGGAGATGACAAAGGCCGAAAAACATAAAATTTTGTTTGGAATTTCGGCGGTTAAAAATGTGGGTGAGGGGGCTATTGAAACTATTTTGGCGGCGCGCCAGGAAGGGGGGGATTTTAAGTCACTGGCTGATTTGTGCGATCGCGTAAATCTACATTCTGTCAACCGCCGCGCTCTAGAAGCCTTGATTCATTGTGGTGCTTTTGACAAAATCGCACCCAACCGCCAGCAATTAGTCAACGACCTGGAAGGGGTGATGAAATGGGCGCAAGACCGCAAAAAAGATCGAGAAAGCGGTCAAGGTAATCTGTTTGACTTGTTAGGTGGGAATAGCTTCGCCAAGTCGGCAAGCACCTATGATTCTGCGCCAAAATCAAAAACTGTGAAAGATTTTGATACACAGGATAAATTGCGTTTAGAAAAAGAATTGCTGGGTTTTTATGTGTCAGAACATCCCCTAAAAGTTCTGCTGCAAGTTAACCAAGACCCAGATGTTTTGAGTCTCGGACAGTTAGCCGATAAAAAGGGTAAAGTATCGGTTATTGTCATGCTCAACGCTATCAAAATTGTGGTGACTAAGAAAGGCGATGCAATGGCAATTTTGCAATTAGAAGATTTGACTCATCAAATCAAGGCTGTTGTATTTCCCAAAGCTTACGAACAACTGAAACCTTACATTGTAGATAATGCTATCTTGCTAATTAGCGGGAAAATTGAGAAGGATGGCGAGGAAATTCAGATAATTGTAGACACTGCAAAGCCTGTAGATACAGCAGAGATTGTAGCGGAAATTGAGGTGTCAGAATCGGAAATACAAAATTCTTGGGCGAATCAACCGGAAATACAAAACTCTTGGGCGCCTCAACCGGAAACACAAAATTCCTGGGCGGCGCAACCTGTCAACTTTCCACGAGTCACAAAACCAGTGGAAGTTCTAGAAATGGTGATTGTCAAGTTTACACCGCAGCAAGTACAAGATGCAGCAAAACTCAATTCCCTCAAAGCTCTTTTGGAAGAACTTTCCTATCGCCGAGAGGATGCTAGGGCTTCTGTGGGCGGCATTGTTGTCGGTAAATATTGCTGTCAGCCGCTGCGAATTAACCCTAAATTGTGGGTACAAGATGGCGAGGGCGCTGTTAGCCGTCTCAAGTCTGCGGGATTTGATGCTGGGGTTTTTCCTCTCGACAATCGCGGGGATGCTGCGGTATTTCGGGAAGTACGATCGCAACTTAACATACATTCTTGGGCCAATCGCTTAATTGACGCAGATGTCGATCGCATATCCCAGTATCTCACCTATCTCGCCCAACTAAACAAACGCCCGCCAAACTAACACCTCGCCGCCATCCCCACCGGTGACTAAAGTTTGACCGTCAGGACTAAAAGCCACCGGATTGCACCCAACCAGGCTGCACAAACATTCGCCTGTTTGCAAGTTCCAGAGTTTAACAGTACCATCTCGACTGCCGCTAGCCATAGTTTCGCGATCGGGACTGATAGCTACCGAAATCACTGCATCAGAATGCCCGCTCAAAGTATTAATTACTTCCCCTGTATCGACATTCCACAATTTTACCGTAGCATCGGCACTGCCGCTGACAATCATCTTACCATCTTGACTAAAGGCGATCGCATAAACCCAATCCCCATGACCGACAAAAGTCCGCACACTCTCCGCAATACCTACACGCCAAACCTTAATAGTTTTGTCCGCACTGCCGCTAGCCAGCATCATACTTTGAGGGCGGAAACTCACAGATAACACCTTGTCAGAATGGCCCGAAAGTTTTTGAACTAAAGCTCCGTTGCGCTGGTTCCACAACTTAATGCTCTTGTCCCCGCTCCCACTGGCAATTGCTCCTCCATCGCAGCTAAAAGCCACCGAATACACGGAGCCGTACCGATGACTGTACGGCGAACCATAATCGCTGTAAAACTCGCGAATCATCGCCTTTTTATCCAGCTTCCACTCAATAACTTTTCGGTCAAAACTGCCGCTAACCAGCATTCTGCCGTCGGGGCTAATGGCCACAGCATCAACCGTTGCCGAATGACCGAAAAAAGTATGAATTAATTCGCCTGTTTGCAGGTTCCACAGCTTAATTGTTTTATCGTCGCTGGCGCTAGCGATAATTTTGCCTTGAGGGCATATCGCAACAGCATTAACCGAGTCTGCATGACCGTGAAGAATGCGCGCACACTGCCAGTTATGAGACAATAATTGTGGGTTGTTGGCGGATGCCGGAACCTGATTTTTTTGGGGCGACGCGGTAAACACGGCGGTTGGTGTCTGCGGCTGTAAGTTCGTTGTTGCCGAATTGATAGCTATTTTGGGACGGTAGTTATACGCAATTTGCGATCGGGGATATTGCCCAAATTTCACTAAGTCTTGCAGCACTTCAGCGGCGGATTGATATCGCTCTTTTACCGAATCTTTGAGCAATTTATTCAAAATAGTTGTTAATTTTTGGCTGGCTTTGATGCCTTTTTGTGCTAAGTGCGATCGCCAAATCCATTTGCATTCCAAAGCATCGAACAAATCATTGAGTACCGCCCCAGTCAGCAAGTGAATGCAGGTAACGCCCAAACTGTAAAGGTCGCTGGCCGGATAAGCCTTACCGCTGCGGATTTGTTCGATCGGCGCATAGCCAGCAGTTCCCGTTATCGTACCAGTTTTTATCTCAGAAATGGCGTTAATCTGCTTAGCAACTCCAAAATCTACCAGCACAAACTGACCCCCCCTGGGCTTCCCCTGTACAGCAGGAGATGGGGCCCGAATTATCCCTTTTATTCCTTTAGCAGGAGTCGAGAGAGTTTGGGAATTTCTCCGCAGAATATTTTCCGGTTTAATATCTCGATGAATCACCTGCCGCTCGTGAACAAATTGCAAAACAGGCAATAAATTAATCAACAATTCCCAAATCTGTTCCTCGCTAAAAGCTCCCCGCTGCTGCAACTCCTGAAACAAATTATTTCCTTCGATCAACTCTTCCACAAGATACAGATGTTGCGCTTGTTCAAAAGAAGCCAGCAAACTTGGAATCTGGGGGTGTTCCCCGAGTTCGTAAAGCCGATGAGCTTCTTGTTTAAACAGTGTAGTTGCTTTTTCTAATCCTGCCTTTTCTTGAACGTGGGGGAAAAATTGTTTGATAGCGCAGCGAGTTTTCAACCTATCTTCATCGACAGCTAAAAAAGTTCTGCCAAATGTTCCTTCACCGATAGGTTGAAGGGCGCGGTAACGCTCTTTTAGCAGCAATTTTGAGCCGCACGTCAGACAAAACTTGCTTGAGTCAGGATTGTGTGGCTTCTGGCAATCGGGATTTAGGCAATAGCTCATCTTTGTTCCTGCCTGGAGATTCCCACCACACCTAAACTTAGCAACATGGTAGTCGATTTCCACTCACTCCGAGAGCAGCATTCTCGATCGTACCAAAATCTCGGATCTCAGATCGGCCCGGGGCTAAAAGTGCTTGAGGTGGGTTTCCATATATTTTAATGCTTTCTTACAATTTTGCAGGGAAAGCCGATCGCCAACTCTAGAACGCACTTCACCCTAAAAACCCACTTTCTACCCAAAATCAGCTATTGTCAGCGATGAACGTTAAGCCAGAAACCGCATTTTTAACCCCGCATCCGTCCCCGACTCAACTAGCTCGCAATCCTTAATCGATCGACTATTCCCCAATCACAAATCACGAATCACAAATTCTATTAACGGCGGCTATTTTCCCCCGTCTACAACACACTCTTGCTTTTCGCCCTCATTCTGTGAGGATGCTTTGGCTTTAATCACCGCTTCCCGAAAGCCTAAAACTACTAAAATATTGGCAAGTGTCAAGAACAGTTCAGCAGAACCGTGCAGCCAATCGACATTTGCTAGCGACTCGTTGTATGCCACTTTTGCGTAAATTGCGGCAGGAATAGTCACAGCCACAAAAACCAGAGTCCCGTAAAATCCCATCAGAGCTAAACGGGGTGTTTTTCCAGATTTAGTCAAAAACCAGAGAAATCCCAAGTAGGGAAATAGAGATAGAACAAATAAACTTTCTTTGGAAATCATTAGTAATTGGTGAGCTACCAAATACTATGATAAATTAAAACATCAAAAATTAATATTAATATTTTTTAACGTTTAATTTTGAACTTGTCATGTTTAATTCGACAGATGTACCCATTGATATCGCACTGCTAGAGACTCACCCAAGTCCATAGCTTTTAACCTCATCCGCAGCAGGTCGCTATTCAAAACCCGTGATGCACAGACAAAACCCGTAACTTTTCCCCTAACACCGTTGTTATTATCACACATTTTCCACCGTACCAGTCTGTAAATTCTTCCTTTACCAACTATCCAGCAATTAGAAAATGAGACCGTTCCAAAGTTTTAGCTCTGTTAGGAGGCATCAAGCAAGGATCGTTCACAACCTGTAAATCCAAGCCTGGTTTTCTATCTGCTGCGATAATTTCCGCGAGCTTAGCATCAAAGTCAAAACCCTGGCCGCAATCCCAAACTTGGAGTTCCAAGCGTCCGTTAAACACTGTAATTTCAAGTTTGACGGGAGTTGCTGCTGGCATATTTTTGTGAGCGTGCCGAACTGCATTAGTGAAAGCTTCAGCCAAGGCTAACTGAAACTCGAACCAAACCCGATCGGGAAGCGATAAATCTTTTAACTGCTCAAACCAATCTAAAACTTTAGCTAAAGCATTCACATCTGTGTTGACTTCCAGGCTGATATTTTGAACATAACTTTCATCTAGTTCTGCTTCTTGCTCTATATTATCCTGCCAGTCCCATCTTTTGAACAAATTCATTAACCCATCTAAAGCGCTAGCCTTTTTTATATTTTGCGATCGACTGCGACCTTCTACTTCGTACATTTTGCTGATAAACAAACAATTTCGACCGTCAAGACTGCGGGTGTAAGCTAGCTCGTCTGCGATCTGCCACATGAGTTTGATGCCTCTGCCGCCTTCTGCCAGTTGATCTATGCTGTTCGACATTTATTTTAGTCTCCTGAAAGTATTAGCTGTACCCAATATTCACACCCGCCGATATACGTTGTAGCTTTTTATACTTGCTTGCTCAGTATTATTTCGGCGATTACCCAAGAATCCTATCTTTTTTAGCGAAGATAGCGCATCAGCAATATGTCTTAAGAGTCTAAGCCAATTGGCTTATTTACCGATCGCGCCTACCGAGAGCGATCGCTCTCGATCAACACCAGCCAGCTTGAGTGAGTACAAATACTTAGGTACGGGCGGAGCAAATTAGCTGACTGAGCCGTTGAAAACTAGCAAAAAGAATGGTTTGGGGGCTGGTGAACCAGCATTCGCAGGCCCCCAAACCAAGCTTTTAGGTGTTCGCTATCAATCCAAAGGCGTAAGTAGTATCCGCGAGCGATCGTCCCAGCAAACGTTACACCATCAGGTAACGTCAATCGACTAGACTAGGAATTGAGCAAACAACGCAGTTCCTGGCAAAAATATGGGGTTTGACAACCAAAAATTTACTGTATAACCCACTTTTTAGCGCCGCGCGCCTGATTCGGGCATAAAACTATACGATCGATCGCAGTTAGATGACTTCTCTAAATCGGGTGCATCTCTGTTTTGCATTTGTAGTAGTGCTCGCACTCAAAGAAAAAAGGCTTTTTACAAAAATGAGATGCTCCCTCTAAATCAAGCTTGGCTCGCATCCACAGAGTCTGTTATGTTCGAGGGGGAGAAAGGGAAAAGCCAAGAAATTGACTCTTTGGGAACAGGTAATTGAAATATCCAATTTAAATGCGCAACAGCTTATGACCAAAATTAAAAAGACAATTCTGGTAGCAGCCATACTGCTACTGCCGTTTTGCGCAGCCGTTCCCTTACAAGCTCAAAATTTGTCTCTAATCAAGCGTTTGCTAGCAACCAGAGGATGCCCCGGATGCGACTTATTTGGCGCTTCCTTGAGCCGCGCAGATTTGTTTGGTGCTTCCTTGAGCCGCGCCACCCTCAGCAGGGCTGACCTAGTGGATGCCGACTTGACTGCGGCTGACTTAGTGGAAGCTAATTTAAACAACGCCAATATGAGAAACGCCTTTTTGGCCGACGCCGACCTCAGCAAAGCCGACATGAGCCGGGCCGACATCAGGGGAGCTAACTTAGAAAATGCCAACCTCAGCGAGAGTTCTCTCCGAGACGCATCCCTACAGTTAGCTAACTTAAAATGCACTAATTTGAGCGCAGCTAAACTCAGTCGCACAGACCTGAGAAATGCCGATTTTAGCGGTGCAAATCTCAGCGGTGCAGACCTCAAAGAAGCTGATTTGAGCGGTGCAAATCTCAGCGGTGCAGACCTCAGAGGGGCAGACTTGAGCGATGCGAGATTGAACAAAGCTAATCTGACAGATGCTAATTTCTGCGGCGCCCGGATGCCGAACCGCAAAATATCTCGGCGAGGCTGCCAATTAAACCCACAACAATCAATTAGCTCGAACAATTACTGCAATTACTGCCGTCCGATCGCTGACTGGTGGTTGAATGTTTTAAGGTTTAATTAAGTCTTAAGCTGTTGTGCGTTTGAATTGCATATTCGGGGCGATCGCGCGATCGAACCCAGAAACCCGGTTTCTTCGCAGATTTCTCGTTACCAAACCCAAAACTCGTAGAAACCCGGTTTTTCAACCCCCATAGGTCACTAACTACTACAAACTCAACTCAGAAACCCGGTTTTTTGCCATACAACATATTTTCTTTACTTTGAAAAATCTAAAAATTGGTTCACTCTGTCCAGATATTCTGCACCACCGATTTGTGCTGTATTATTGTGGCCTCCATCTGGAACTATATAAAGCTGTTTAGGCTCAGGTGCTGCATCAAACAGTTTTTTGCTCATTTGGGCTGGAACTACCTTGTCAGCAGTCCCGTGAATAAATAGGACGGGTATTTGCAGCCGATCGACCTTTGAGATAGAATCAAACCGCTGCACCAGCAACAAATCTATCGGAAACACCCTAAATAGCGGTTTTTGGAAATCCACCATTGCTAGTACCGAAGTAAAAGAACCCTCCACAATTAACCCCGCAGCCTCCGGGTGGCGCACCGCCAGATCGATCGCAATTGCCCCTCCCAAAGAATGACCGTAGATATAAATTTGATTCGGGTGAATCCCGCGCTGTTTCACCAAATAATCCCAAGCCTGTTGAGCATCCTCATACACCCGAGATTCGCTCGGAAAATCGCCCTGGCTGTTTCCATAACCGCGATAATCAATCAGAAATACCGACAAACCTAAACGATGAAATCTATTAGCGTGTTCGACATTTGCACCCACATTTGAACCATTACCGTGCAGGTACAAAACTACCCCCCCCAGCCTCCCCTTGTGAAGTGGGGGAACTGGAAGCACTCTTGCAACCCCCGGATAGTCTGAGGACTTTGATAAGGCTCTTGTCCCCCCCTTCTTAAGGGGGGTTAGGGGGGATC
>NZ_JAUBOJ010000112.1:0-17760 GCF_036700185.1 Microcoleus sp. BM001215392
ATATAAGTTATTAGTTATAATCTCATATTGACGGAGGTCATGCTTCGCCCCTACAGACATATTTGCTTGCGCCCTGATGCACCAAAAAAAAGTTTTTGTGGGATGGGCCCCAGAGCCCGTCCTAGCTATTTTTGCAAAAGGTCTACTAATCTCCTGAAATTACGAGCTAGCAGCATATCGTACCAGCTAATACCTATCGCTCGATCGCATATTTCCTCACGACCGGCTGTAAAGTGAAAGCCACATTACCGCTGACTGTGATTTTCTCAATTAGCGATCGCCATCCCAGAGATTCCAGCGCTTCCATCAAATTCGATGTTTTAACCGGTTCAGAAAGTCCGCCGCGCAATTGAGCTAGATCCATTGGCATTGCCGCAGTAGCCAATTGCTTGATTACATCTTTTTCTAACACCGAAAGTCGCTGAAATTGCTGGGATAAAATATGGTTTATTTGACCTAAAAATACCGTGTTTTCTCTGATAAATTCCGAAGTTTTACCATTAAATAACTCTAAAATCATTGCTGAAACAATCCTCAGCGCCAAAGGATGAGCGGCATAACATTCAATCAATTCGTCCCATTCTCTTTCTTTAACTAAACCTCTTTCTGTCAGGATTTCCCGGGCAGCCATATTGTCTAAACCTGTGAGTTTATAAGAGCGGACGGGGCGAGTTTGACCTTCCAACAAAGCAATATCTCTGGATTTTTCCGAACTGCTAAGCAACAAACAGCTTTGATGGTTCGATTCTCCTATTTTTCTGAACAGCCTTTCGTAATCTTCGTAGCCCGATCGATATTTGCCAGCCAAACCCCCCGTATCTAAGATCGTTTCCACGCCGTCAAGCACAATCAAACAGCGGTGTGCTTGCAAATACTCGATCGGCCTCGAAACGCCGTCGCCCAGGTTTTCCGGCAATTTTTTGCCCTGACAGTCGCAGATAAATTGAATTAACCCGCTCGCCAAATCTTGACAAAGTGGCTGATTCGACAAACTCCGCCAGATCACAAATTCAAACTCGTTCTGAATTTGCTTGGCTAATTGCGCGCAAAGTGCAGTTTTACCAATTCCGCCCATCCCGAAAATCGCAACTAACCGACAGCGATCGCCCGAAATCCAGTTTTTCAACAAACCCAATTCTTCGCGGCGCCCGCAAAAACCCGAAATATCCGGCAATTCGCTGCAATTTTGCCGGGTTTGAGAAGTTGGCTCGGGTGCGAGATTACCGGAAATATCCCCGGAAGTGCGATCGTCAGCTTCGAGTCGCAATCCAAAAGCGGCAAACAAACTCTCAATTTTGGCTTTGTCAGCCGGTGCTCGCCGGTTCAATATATTAGACACCGTATCCGTGGAGACGAAAGACGGAGAATTCGGATTAAGTCCAGGATCTGTGAGCTCGGAGATTTTTTGCAAGCCGGGGCGATCGGTGAATTTGAGATAAATAGCGTCCCAGATTTTCTTCCATCCTTTGTCTGTAAGTATTCTGCCGCGATCGCGCCTTGCTTTGGGTACATTCATTTGGATTTTAGATTTTAGATTTTAGATTTTAGATTTTAGATTTTAAATCGGGATCGCTGTTAGCACGCGCACTCCGCTTGAGACGGCTCTTGGCGATCGAACACCAGGCGAGATATGGGGTGTGCACGGGAATAAGTCGGAATTTGCGATCGACTCAGGAGAAGCCGGAGTTAACAAACTGCGCTCCTTAAATTTTATAACGCCTGAAACCCTTTCCGAGCAAAGGCTTGACAAAAATATTTCTGACTCTTTCTTAACTCCTTGTTTAAGTCCCGTTTCTCGGGGCGAAATCTTTTTGCGATTCTGCGAAAGTATCAACAGTTAAGCAAACAACCGCAAACAAACAAGGAATCAACCATGAAATTATTTACTTCTTCCTCCAAAATTTCCCTAGCTTTGTTAACTGCTTTCGCCGCCGCCAGCACAGTCGTAACTGCGAGTTTCTCCAACACCAAACCAGCCGTAGCAGCACAATTTTGCCAGTGCGTACATTACGCAAACAATCGCTTTCAACTGCGTCCTCCCTATGTTTGGAGCGCCAAAGATTACGGTTCAGTGTTGCAACGTAACGGCTTCCGTCAAGTTGGGCCAGGGCCCGGTGCAGTCGTTGTTATGCAGTCTTCATTCCCCGGTGCCGATCGTACTCACGGACACATTGGAGTAGTAGAAAGAGTTAACGGTAACGGGACGATCGCCGTTCGAGGTAGCAACCAAGGAAATCGCGGTTTGTTCGGCGAATTCAACTGCAACAATGTCAACGTTACCCAGTTTGGAACTTCTGTTAGCGGCCGCCGCGATGTCTCGTTTTGGGTGCGATGACATAAACCCTAAGTTTCGGTATTTATCGAGATTCTTAACTCCTTGCTTAACTCCCGCTTCTTCCGTTTCTATTAATTTTGGATTATGGGAAAGTATCAACAGTTAAGCAAGCAGCCACCAACAACCACAAACAAAAAACAGGAATAAATTATGAAATTATTTACTTCTTCCTCCAAAATTTCCCTAGCTTTGTTAACTGCTTTCGCCGCCACCAGCACAGTCGTAACTGCGAGTTTATCCAACACCAAACCAGCCGTAGCAGCAGATCGTTGCGAGTGCCCGATTTACGTTAATCGCCGCTTTCAACTGCAACAGCCCTACGTTTGGAGTGCTAAAGATTACGGTTCGGTTTTAGCGCGCAACGGCTTTACTCAAGTTGGCCCTCAACCCGGTGCTGTAGTAGTTATGCAGCCTTCATTCCCCGGAGCTGATAGAACCGTTCACGGACATATTGGAGTAGTAGAAAGAGTTAACGGCGACGGGACGATCGCCGTTCGAGGTAGCAACCAAGGAAACAGCGGTTTGTTCGGGGAATTCAACTGCAACAATGTCAATGTTATTAACTTTGGGTCTGTTAACGGCCGCCGCGATGTCTCGTTTTGGGTGCGCGGAAACACCTCGAATCCCGGACAGCAGCAGCCTGTTCAGCAGCCGCAAAACGGGTTCCGTCAAGTGAATTTTCCAGCTTGGGTAATGTCTTCTAACGGTATTACTTTGCGGAACAGTCCGAGGCTGGGCGATCGCAGCAATCAAATGGTAGGTTTCCGCCAAAATCTCAACTTTGACGGCTGGACTTACGGCGAAGTTGTCAACGATTTGCAGGTGGGAACTCCTGATGCTCGCTGGTACAAAATTGCTGGGACTAATTTCTGGGTTCCTAGTGCTTATGTTAACGGCAACGCGCCCAATTCTCGCCCCATGCCTTAGTTCTCGGCTGCATCTATCTATTCACCAACACTTTAACTTTTAGATTTTAGTTGAATACCCATACTCATCTATGAATTCAATCTAAAATCTCAAATCCAAAATCTAAAATCACTTGATAAGGAAGACCAACCATGATTGCTCAACACCAACTGCAAAAAGGATTCGGAAAACTAGCTATTGTCGGAACGCTGTCTGTAATGGCGATCGGTTCCACCGCCGAAATGAGTTTAGCAATTCCCCTGAGACCAATTCTCCGCCGCGCTGTTGAAGGCATCTTGGGAATTCCATCTAATCCTCAAAATATCCCAGAAAATCAACAGCAATTTCCCCAAGGAACTGCTGGTTCTCCTGAAACTTTTCCGGGAAATTCTGCACCTCAATATCCCGGACAACCCAATCAACAGCCAATTTATCAACAACCAACATATCCACCTGCACCTGGATATCCGCAACCAGGTTATCCGGTTTATCCACAACCTTATCCTGCTCCTGTACCGGCATCTCCTCCGGCGCGGCAAACCCAACCGGTGATTATCAACAACTTTTGATAGTTGTTATTCCCTAGGGCAATCCCCGGTGGTTGCCCAAACTTCGGAATTAATTACCAATTACTAAGGGTGCATCTGGTTTTTGAAGCCTGAAGAAGCATGACCGCATATAAGTTATTAGTTATCGTCTCATATTTTCTACGGTCATGCTTCGCCCCTACAGATATATTTGCTTGCACTCATCCGCTGCACCAATTACCAATTACTAATTACTAATTACCAATTATAAGTTTATGAATACTCCTCCTGTTTCATTTCCAGTTAAAGTTGTGTTAGTATCGCTCGTGGTCAGCAATGCTGTATTGTGTGTCAAACAAGCCCAGACACCAGTACCTGAATCTAACCAAGCAGAAAATACTGTCAAATCTGGGTTTTAAATAATACGAGTCTCAAAAAAAAATGGAGCTGCTTGGTCGGCTCCAAATTCTATTTATAGTAAAATTATAATATTTTTATGTGCATTTTAGCTGGAAAACAGTGTTTGTAGGCTCGAAGCATGACCTCCGTAAATATGAGATTATAAGTTATTATTTATGTGCGGTCATGCTTCTTCAGGCTTCAAAAGTGATATCTACCAGTTTTTATGAACATTAGTGCGAATAACAGAGTTGGTAGTTTGTTTCCACTGGTCGGAAGTGTAAGGTTCGTCGCTATGAGATTGTCCATTAAATTTAGGGATTTTTAATGGCGGCACACCCTACAAATACTTTATTCCTTCTTCCTTCTTCCGACTTCCATCGGAATTCCATCTTTTACATCCGTTATATCCGTTACATCCGTTACATCCGTTGCCGAACTTCTTTCTTCTTATGAGTATCAGAATCTATGGGAACCGTCAAATCAAAACTCTGCCGGGACTGGCAACTCGCCCGACACTGGCGCGAGTCAGAGAGGCTTTATTTAATATTTGGCAGGGGTCGATCGCAGATTGCAGGTGGCTTGACATTTGTACCGGTAGCGGTTCGATGGGTGCAGAGGCTTTGTGTCGCGGGGCTTTGAGTGTCACGGGTATCGAACAGTCGGCAAAAGCTTGTGCAATTATCCGCGAAAATTGGGAGCAAGTAGCAGACTCTTGGCAAACGTTCCAAATTCTGCGGGGAAATGCGATCGCCAAATTAGCCTCACTATCACCGCAGCAGTTCGATCGCATTTATTTCGATCCGCCCTACGCCAGCGACTTGTACGAACCTGTATTGAGCGCGATCGCCAGTCAAGAAATGTTAGCACCTGATGGCGAAATCGCGATCGAACACAGCCCGGAGCGATCGACCCTACCGATTCCCGGCTTAGAAATTTGCCGCCAAAAAGTATACGGCAATACAGCATTAACTTTTTATACGCGCAGTTGCTGACAGCCTCAAACAGATGCGGCCGAGTCACTCTGGATGTAGAAAAAAAACCGGGTTTCACAGCGCGCGCACGGAAATAAAAGTTTTTCCCTTGGGTACAATACAAATTTTTCCGAGGAAGTTAAGCTGGCGGCATAGGTTGTCAAAGCAACTTGGGCGATCGATCCGCGAAATAAATCAACATTAAGCTGAAAATAAAGACTTTCAGTTGTAACATAAGTTGCAAAGTGTGAGTGTGAATATTCCTAAAGGAGTGAATATGGTTCAGACACCTTCGCGCCATCGTGGTAGCGAATTTCCGGCTGCTAACTCGGCAGTGCCAGCCAAACGCGATGCGATTTTGGTGGGCAATAGCCTCTGCCTGCCAAATACAAAACTCTTCGGTACAGACGGAATTCGCGGGAAAGTTGGAGAATTGCTAACTGCGCCCCTAGCGCTGCAAGTTGGCTTCTGGGCTGGGCAAGTTCTACGCCAAAATGCCCCCAACCAGGGCCCGGTTATTTTGGGGCAAGACAGCAGGAATTCTAGCGATATGCTGGCAATGGCACTGTCAGCAGGTTTGACAGCCGCCGGTTTGGAAGTGTGGAATTTGGGATTGTGTCCGACTCCCTGCGTCGCTTATCTGGCGAGTGTGTCGGAGTCTGTCGGCGGAGTGATGATTTCGGCTAGCCACAATCCCCCAGAAGATAACGGGATTAAGTTTTTCGGCCCCAACGGGTCAAAGCTGTCGCAGCAGTTACAGGAACAAATCGAAGCAGGCATTCGAGGGGCCAAGGTTCCGGTTGCTAGCTTGGCTTTGGGACACCACTACCACCGCCCGGAGTTGATTAAAGATTATGCTGCTTCTCTCTCAGATTCGCTGCAAGAGCTGAATTTGCGGGGAATGCGGGTGGTTTTGGATTTGGCTTGGGGTGCTGCTGCTGGTTTGGCGCCGGCGGTGTTCGAGCAAATGGGGGCGGATGCGATCTGTTTGCACAATTCTCCTGATGGATCTCGCATTAATGTTAACTGCGGTTCTACTCATCTCGACATTTTGCAAGCGGCGGTTTTGGAACAAAATGCTGATTTGGGATTTGCTTTTGATGGCGATGCCGATCGAGTTTTGGGTGTTGACAACAAAGGTCGATCGATTGACGGCGATTACATTCTTTATCTGTGGGGCCGGCAATTGCGCAACACCCAACAGTTACCGGATAATTTAATTATTTCTACTGTAATGGCTAACCTCGGCTTCGAGCGAGCCTGGGAAGAATTGGGAGGGAAATTAACCAGAACGAACGTGGGAGATCAACACGTTCACGCTGAAATGCAGCGTACCGGTGCGATGTTGGGCGGCGAACAGTCGGGACACATTCTTTGTCCGCATTTCGGTATCAGTGGCGACGGTTTGCTGACAGCTTTGCATATGGCTTCGCTAGTGCGCGAGTCGGGAGAATCTTTAGCACATTTGGTCAGCAACAGTTTCCAAACTTACCCGCAGTTGCTGCGAAATGTGCGGGTGGACGATCGCGAAAAACGCTTAAGATGGCACGAGTGCGAACCCATGCAAAAGGCGATCGATCGTGCTAAAACTGCAATGGGAGAACAGGGACGAATTTTAGTTCGCGCTTCTGGCACTGAACCGCTGATCCGAGTTATGGTGGAAGCTGCCAGCGCCGACTTAGCTAATTTTTGGACTGAAAATTTAGTCTTAGCCGTTCAGCAACATATCGCTATCTAACAGTTGACAGTTGACAGTTGACAGTTGACAGTTGACAGAAGGAAGAAGGAAGAAGGAAGAAGGAAGAAGGAAGAAGGAAGAGGGAAGTGTTAACTTAAGTCTGAAATGCTTTGTATCTCTCGTCGATCGCCTCTTACTAGATACCCTTCGCATCCCTCGCATCGTTGCGGGGACTGTCGATCGGACTCTTGTCCCCCCCCGCCAGGGGGGCGCCGGGGGGATCGAGACTCTGCTAAAAGCGACATTTATGAAGGATTTTAGCCGCATTGTTGACACCAATTCCCTATAGAGAAACATAGTGAATATTGAAACCACTTTCTCATGCTTATTACTTATAGACTAAACAACTAAATTATTCTTTCTTGATTTCCCCATTTCTGATTTTATGAACAGCAAATCAATTAAAAATGGGCGGGTGCATCGAACTTGGTTAAAAATTTTAATTGTCGTCATATTAATAACGGGGATATTTTTTCGCTTTACAAACCTCGATCGCAAGGTCTACTCCTTCGACGAATCTATCACCTCGCTGCGAATTTCCGGTTACACGTGGACAGAAATGGTGCAGCAAGATTTTCAAGGTGCAACAATTAGCGTCGCATATTTGCAGCGCAAATACCAGCAGATAAATTCCCAAAAAAATTGGTGGGATACTGTTAAAGGTTTAGCTACAGAAGAACCTCAACTCCCGCCGCTATATTTTGTTTTAGCCCGATTTTGGGTGCAGTTGTTCGGCCCGCAAGTCGCGGCTGTCAGAAGTCTTTCAGCTTGGATTAGTTTGTTAGTTTTCCCCAGCATTTACTGGCTGTGCTGGGAATTATTTCGCTCTCCCCCTGCGGGATGGATGGCTGTGACAATCACCGCTGTGTCTCCTTTTCACGTCTTGTACGCGCAAGAGGCAAGGCCGTACATGATGTTTGCTGTCCTCGTCCTGCTGTCGAATGCTCTTCTGCTGCGGGCGATCGCCCTACAAAAATCTCCCGCTAGAGCTAAATTGAGCAAAGCAGTTTGGTTGATTTACGCGATCGCCTTGACTTTAGGACTGTATTCTAGCTTATTATTTTTTTTAGTAGCATTAGCCCACGGCATCTATGTAATTATAACTGAAAATTGGCGTTTTAGCAAAATATTAATTGCTTATTTACTAGCTTCAGCGACAGCAACAATTATTTTTGCTCCTTGGATTTTGGTATTAGTTTGTAACTCGCCAAAAATCGAGGCAACAGTAGGCTTGCCCCGCATTTCACTGTCTTTACTCTCTGCGCTTAAACCTTTGATTCTGATTACCTGCCGAAGTTTTCTAGACACCCATTGGGCGGGAGGAATTATTAATTTTAGTTCCACCGAGATTGTAGCAGAGTTTATCAGATTGATTGTAGCAGCTCCCTTGCTGCTAGCAATCGCCCATTCAATATACTCGCTCTGCCGCTCAACTCCCCAACGAGTTTGGCTGTTTGTATTGACAGCGATCGCAATTACAGGGATAGTATTGATAGCAGTCAGAGGCGTTGCCGATCGCTACATGGTTCCCTATACTTTAGGAATCCAACTAGCTGTTGCCTACCTGTTCACCGCTAAAATTTTAGGCGCCACCACTCCCCGACAGCAAAAATTGTGGCAGCTCGGTTTAATCGCGCTAATTTCGAGTGAAATAATTTCTTGTGCCGTCAGCTCGCAGTCACAACTTTGGTGGAACAAATATCCTTCTAGCACTAAATACAATCCCGCAGTAGCCGCGATTGTGAATCAAGCAAAAAAACCTTTAGTAATCTGTCACGGAGGAAACAATATCACCGGAAAAATACTATCGATCAGCTATCTGCTGAAGCCGGAAGTAGAACTTTTACTGGCGGTTAAACCCGAGCAAGTCAAAATCCCTGAGGGTTTTAGCGATGTATTTCTTTACCGAAGCACCGAGCTATTGCGATTTGAATTAGAACAAGTGCAAAAATATAAAATTACACCAATTTACCCACCGGGGAATGTCTGGCTTTGGCGTTTAGAGAAATAATGAAAGCGGCAACTGCGAATGATGATTTCTGTTGTGATACCCACCTACAACCGCGAGCAACCCCTGCGAGAGACATTGGCTGATGCGATTCGGCAAAATTACCCGAATTTTGAAGTGCTGGTAATCGATCAAACTCGCACCCACGAATCGGAAACTCAAGTTTATTTAGAGGAATTGGCAACTGCTAGTAAAATTAGGTGGTTTCGGGTAGATTGGGCGAGTTTACCGGGAGCTCGAAATTATGCAGTGCGGCGCGCCGTTGGAGAGATTATTTTATTTCTTGACGATGATGTACAATTGCCGGATGGTTTTTTGGCGGCTCATGCTGATAATTATTTAGCAAAACCGGATGTGGGATGTGTGGCGGGTAGGGTTTTTGACAGAATGAAACTGGGTAATTCTGGAGGCGATTTGACGATCGACTTTTTGCCCCCAGAAGCGATGGATGCGGGCATTGCTTGGTATTTTATCGATTTGGTGCATACAGTCAAACCGCAGCAGGTACTCTCGGCTAGAGGCTGCAATATGTCGTTTCGCTCCTCAGTTTTTGCCGAGTGGGGTTTGACGTTTGACGAGCGGTTTGTAGGGAGTGCGGTGCGGGAGGAGTCGGATTTTTGTTTGAGATTGCGATCGACTGGCATGAAAATTTGGTACGATCCCAGTGCTTGTTTAGTTCACTTGGGGGAAGAAAGCGGCGGATGTCACGATGTCAGCACGCGATCGATCGAATATCAAATCACATTTTATCACAACCACTTCCTGATGGGATTGAAAAATTTAACCGTGTTTCAATGCCTGCGATTTTTTGCCAAACTCTTTGACTGCCACGTTTTGGGGAAGCCGCCTTGTCATAAAAGCCGATCGCCCATTAAAATCATTATTCGACTTAATTTTTATATCCTCGGCTTGATTAGCGCCCTCAATACATTAATTCAGTCACTCTGGAATGACGGACAAATTTACACAAATCAAGACAAAATCAACCCTAAATAATTTATGAATTAATTCGCAATGCCCGATGCCCGATGCCCAATGCCCCATTCCCAATGCCCCATTCCCCATTCCCCATTCCCAATGCCCCATTCCCCATTCCCAATAAATGAGAATCCTCGTTGCCAGCCACACCTATATAGTTGACATAAATCGGGAAAAATTCAAAATATTAGCCAACCTAGAACCCGATATTGAAGTAACAATTGTAGTGCCGCGACGCTGGAAACCCGGAGGCGTACAAAATAAAATCATCGAAACCGAATTTTATCAAGAAGACTCATTCAAAGTAGTTCCCATCTCCAACTTCAGTCAAAACAATCAAGGATTGCTAACATTTGGTACAGATATAATTAGACTTTTACAGGAATTCAAGCCACAGATTATCCAAGTCGAACAAGGTTCAAAATCCCTAGCCTACAGCCAATTAATTATACTCAATAAATTACTCAAACTCCAAGCAAAAAATATATTATTTACCTGGTGGAACCTATCCTATGAATTGAAATGGCCTATTTCTGTATTAGAAAATTGCAATCTTCAGAATACCGACGGAATTATTGCCGGCAATTTAGATGGCTCTAAAATTTTGCACCAGCGGGGCTACACAGGTGCGATGGCAGTAATGCCCCAACTAGGAGTAGATGAAAAATTGTTTGTTCCGGCTGCTAAAAATCTTGAGCTGTCCCGAAAATTCGGTATTGAACCGACAGATTTTGTGGTAGGATTTGTAGGGCGATTTGTCGAAGAAAAAGGACTGCTAACTTTAGCTGAAGCCTTAGCCGGATTGAAACAACTTTCTTGGAAGTGGTTGTTAGTAGGACAAGGAAAATTGCAGCCGCACCTGGAACAAAAATGTAGAGAATGGGGCATCAGCGATCGAATAATCTGGGGAGAAAGCGTTTCCCATGAAAAAATTCCACCTTACATTAACTTAATGAACTGTTTGGTATTGCCCTCGCAAACCAGCTATAAATTCAAAACTTTGACTACCGCGGGCTGGAAAGAACAATTTGGTCATGTTTTAATTGAAGCGATGGCTTGTAAAATCCCGGTTATCGGTTCCGATTGCGGGGAAATTCCCCACGTTATCGGCGATGCGGGGTTAGTCTTCCCGGAGGGAAATGCAGGGGTTTTGCGAGATTGTTTGCAGCAATTGATGTCAGCGCGGGATTTTGCTGTTGATTTGGGCGATCGGGGTTATCGTAGAGCTATGAGCAATTATACAAATCAAGCTTTAGCTGAGCAGTTATTAGATTTTTACAAACAATTGTTATAAATTTTAGGAGTATAATGCAAGTGTTAAATAAAAACTGCGGTAAATGTCTATTCCTTCCGACATACGACCTTTGATTGAGGAACTCTACCGCGTACTAGACGATACCGATCGCCAAGCAACGCAGGGACTTTTTGCACTGAGAAGATCCATGTCTCTTTTTCCCGAAAATGAAATACTGATGCAATACTTTTCTGCCATCAGTAATTTTCAATTCTGCGTAGCAGGTACTCGCTTACAAGCAGAGAACATTGTGAGCAATATATTGCTGGATGGTGTGCCAGATGAAGATGTTCAAAAAGCAGGAGATTATTTAGCAGCCTTGCTACATATGGCTCCAGAATCTAAAATGATGATAGAAAAAGTAATTGAGAAATTAGAGGTATTGCTGTGAAACAATTACCAGATGAAAGCCTACTCCTGGAAATCCTGGAAATCGTGAAAGCGGCTGAAGCCAAAGCCAGCGAGATGTATGAATTTTCCAAGAAAATATCTCACAATACCCAAGTTAAAGCAACAAAGAGAGAGGAAGCTGAACAGCTAGGCGGGCAGCCTTTTGCAGATAATTAAAGATGTATGTACTGCCAAAATGCCTCATCAATCAGGCGTAAAAATGTTAAGTTCTTCGACTAGCAAATGTACTGTTGTTGAAGGATTGTCAGTTTCAGGATTGGGGCGATCGTATTCCTGTAAAAGCCGTTTTGCGTGTTTAATCGCATCCTGCTGTTTGCTTTTCAGTTGCTCATAAATTGTCTCGCTGTTTTTCTCATACTTGTGTCCCAGTAACTTCGTTAGCATATTTTGATAATCCTGGCGAGAAATTCCAGTATTATAAAAATGGAAGTGTAGTAAATACCAAAGTTCAAAAGCATCATTGGAGTAAGCTACTTTAATCCCGTTATTTTTGGCAAGAGTCATCGCTGCATTAAAATTTTGCGCGTCGTTAGAATTTTTACCGTTAATATCGCGAGCGAAGACACACCAAAATCGATCGCTTTCGTCGTATTCTGAGTCATTTTTTAACTCAATAGCTTTTTCTACTAAACTCTTCGTGTTTTTCCCTTCTCCCTTGATATCAAGATTGATTACATTTTTGTCTACCGGGAAACTTCTAAAATAGTTGGGTTCTGTTTTTTCACCTTCGCAAACGATTAAAAACCATTTTCTATTTTTAACTTTTCTGTTATAATAATCAATAGTTCTTCGAGACGAAGTTTTTTTAGTCATAAAGTTTACCTAGAAGTTCTTTGAAATTACCCACAAAAGGGATAGCGCCATACTTACCGATGATGTAATCGCGCTCAAATGAGGCATCTTTTCCTACTTTATACTCTACTAAAGAGTACAAATCAGTAGCGCCCTTATTGTCTTTCTCAGTAAACCATATTTGATCTCGGCGAAAAGCCTTGCTGCTGAGCAGATTTGTGTCGTGTGTCGTGAATATAAGCTGTGCGTTGTGGGGATTAGTCTCGTTAGAATTGAATAAGCAGATTAATTCACGAGTAATCAACGGATGAAGTCGGGCATCAAGTTCATCTATGAATAAAATCTTTCCTGTCCTCAAAGTATCGAGAAGCAGCCCTGCTAATGCAAACAATTTGTTTGTACCCTCAGATTCATGCTTTTCAATATCGAATATTTCTATAGCAGTCTGCTTCTCGTCAGCATCATATTTCCGATGAACTGTTTTCACGGTTGGTTTGCTTTCAGAATCAAGATATAAACTACCGCCGTAGGATTTAGCATATAATGCCTTATTATTGGAACTAAGAAATACAGGTTGATTTATGATTTGGATATCAGCAATACCCAAGTCTAATTTTTTGATAAATTCAATAATATCATGCCTGTGGCGATCGTTCTCAAAAGACTCTAAAGTTTCCTTGCGGTATTGCCTATCTTGCAAGCCTGATATCAATTGCAAAGTTTTACTGAACCACAGCAATATTTTGCCAGAAAGTTTACCATTAAATTGTGCGACAACAGAAAGAAATAAAGCATTATTTCTAGTTTTATCGCTAACACCTTGCCCTTCCGGGAAATCATCTAATATAAAGCTGTCAAAATCCCGTTCAAAAAGCATTATTTCTGAATCTTTATCACTTTGAAACAACCACTCAGCAACAACCTGTTCAGAATTAATCTCAAAACCATATCTAAAATTTTTGCCTTCTAGCAAGAAAACTATTTCAAAGAAGGATGGCTCTTTTTCTGTCTCTGTGCTTAGCCTGAATGCTTCAATATCGATCGCCTCTGAAACTTGCGTTTCTTTGGATGAGTTGAGGACAAACCACTTCATAAAGTTAACAGCAGCAACAAGATTGCTTTTGCCGCTGGCATTTGCTCCATAAATAGCAGCACTTTTTAGCAATTTTAATCTATGATTGATTTCAAATACATTATTTTCGTCAAGCTCTCGATCGTCCTCCGTAATTGACGAAGCTACCATGCTGAGGGTGACAGTTTCTTTAAATGATTTGTAGTTACCTACGCTGAATCCAATCAGCATAACTTGCCTCCGATCGCCTAAATTAGTATAAAGTGCAAATCTTACAATTTTTTATATAATAACACAACCAGCTACCGGAACTAAGCGCAACTGCTAATCATGCGAATCCTGCAAATTATCCCCTCAATTTCGCTCGTCTACGGCGGCCCGAGTCAAATGGTACTGGGACTTTCTGCCGCCCTCGCTTCCCAAGGTATTGATGTTACAATTATCACCACAGATTCTAACGGAGATATCGGTCAAGATCCCTTAGATGTCCCCTTAAATCAACCAATCAAACAAAATGGTTATGAGATTATTTATTTCCGCTGTTCTCCGTTTCGCAGATATAAATTTTCACTCTCGTTATTGCAGTGGTTGAATGAAAATGCGCGGCAATTTGACCTCGCTCACATTCACGCTTTGTTCTCGCCAGTAACTACTTTCGCCGCGACAATTGCCAGAGGGCACAAGTTACCGTATATTATCCGGCCCTGCGGTATGCTTGACCCCGCAGATTTGCAGAAAAAACAGTTCTTGAAACAGGTTTATGCGGCAATCTTAGAACGTCCTAATTTAGCAGGTGCGGCAGCAATTCATTTTACTAGCAAACAAGAAGCTAAAATTTCAGAAAGGTTTGGTTTGCACAGCACAAGCAAGATGCCTGTGCCACGAGATTTGGTGATTCCATTGGGGGTGACGGCTGATTTCGATCGCGCTTTTCCTGTCTCCCCATTTTTAACAAAGGCTGGGGGAGAAAGGACTGAAGTCCTTACTACAAACTTTTCTGTAGCTAATTCTTATCCTGATATATTGACCAATCCTCAAATCCCAATCATATTATTTATGTCGCGAATCGAACGCAAAAAAGGATTAGAATTGTTAATTCCGGCACTGGAAAGTATTTTAGCAGACCATCTAAAATTTAACTTTATTTTAGCAGGTTCTAATCCCCAAGATGCCGATTATGAAACCCAAATTAAAGTCCAAATAAAAAAATCAAGTTTAGAAGAATTTACGACAATAACGGGTTTTGTTAGCGGTGATTTAAAAGCTGAGATGTTGAGAAAAGCTGACTTATTTGTGTTGCCTTCTTATTACGAAAACTTCGGGATTGCTGTAGCAGAAGCGATGGCTGCGGGTGTACCTGTGGTTATTTCCGATCGCGTTTACATCTGCGATGACATCCAGCAAGCGGAGGCTGGGTGGGTGGTGCCTCTGGAGGTAGGGGATCTCGCCAATTCTATCAAATCAGCACTTCTCAATCCAGAAGAGCGCAAACGGCGGGGATTGAATGGCAAAGAGTATGCAGAAAAGCACTATAATTGGGAGGCTCTCGCCCGACAAACCATCGAAGCTTACCAGCACATTTTGGCATCTATTAACTAACACCACTAAAATTTACCTTTTACTTCTTCTGCGGCGGCGAGTTCTGGTGCTGCTGCTATCGGAATCTTCCGCGGATACTTGGGCATCGCTGCTATTGCTTTTAATCTCAGTAGAATCAGAGCTTGAGGCACTGCTAGCGGATTTTTTTCTAACTATAATCGGAACATTCACAGAACTACCGCAGCGTCGCCCCAAGGAGTCGATATTCCTGCGATAATCGCAGATTACAGCCTGTGCAGTCGGCTCTTGGCAGTCATTAATAAAGTTTTTTGCTAATTGGTAATTATTTCCGTCTCCCTGCTTTGAGAAAAGTTCTCCTGCTTGGTTAAAGTCTGCTACTGCTTGCGATTTAGTTCCCAGCATACAGCGAATAGCGCCTCGTTCCAAATAAGCCAAACCATAATCAGGCTTGACGCGAATAGCTTGTTCGTAATTCCCGATCGCCTTTTGCTTGTCTCCCAATTCATAGTATGCTTGACCGCGACCGAAATAAGCTTCTGCCAAGTTAGGATTGAATTGCAGCGCTCGATCGTAATGGTAAATTGCCTGCTGCTTGTTTCCCTGTTTGGCAGTAGCAATTCCCAATCCGAGGTAAGCTTGAGGGATGTTGGGATTCAGCCCTAAAGCCTGAGTGAAATTTGCCATCGCCCCCCCAACATCTCCCTGTTGAATTTTCAAAGAACCTTGGTTGCTGAAATTTGCAGCTTTTTGAGCGATCGCCAGTCTTTGACTGATAATAGCGCGATTGGCGCGGTAACTAGATAACTTATTTTGAGCTAGATTGTAAACAGGTGTACCTGAGTCGATCGCTTCTAAAAGCGCGATCGCCTGTTGCCATTTATTTTGCGACTGATGCCAAACTTCCATCGGATGAGGCGGTTTTTGCACGAGCACAGCAGCTTCCAGCGCCAATTTTTGAGCTTTTTCTAGACTTTCTGCCGCCTGTAAATTTTGTTCTACAGGAACCAAAATCGGGCGCAGTGTCAGCAAATCAGCTTTCGCCTGTTGATACCCAAAGCCGGGGAAGTTAGGAATTTTGTCTAAATTCGCGATCGTATCTTTAAGTCGTTGAGCGAAACTTCTGAGCAGATTGACATCGGTTGCTTGCGCTGCATTCTGCGTTTCAACTGCCAATATTTTTGCTTGCTGGAGCGTTTCATTTGCTGATCGCATAAAGGCGATCGCACCTGCACCTGTCCCCAACACCAAAACCCCTAAACCTGCTAATAAAGCTGCGGGTATCTTGCGGCTTCGGGAATTATTAACTTGATTGTTAATTGGTGATGGCTGTAGCCTGCGAGTCTGACGAGACTGTTCCGCTTCCGGTTCTAACTCCACGTCCAACTCCCAAGCCGGCAACTGCAAATCATCTGCTGCTGTTCCCGCTGTCAACTCGTTAGTAATCGTAGCAATATTATTGCTATTTCCGCTGCAATACTTGTCAACAAAACTCTGCAATCGGGCATGATATCCTTGTCCTACCGCCTGAAATCTCCACTCTCCATTCTTTTTATACAAACGACCCAATTCTACAGCAGTCTCTTGGGAAAAATTCTCTGTTAATTCATACCGAACAAGTTCGCTGCCCGTATCTAAATTAGAAATTTTGATAAAAGCATTTTTAATATTGCTAAAATTTCCCTTAATTTTCTGTGCTTCATGAATAGTGACAGCAAAAGTTATTTCCTCAATTTCAGGATTGATTTTATCTAAAATAACGCCGTAAATAGTCTTGTTCTCTTGACCTCGGTTGTTTTGGTCAGGAATCGATTGCAGTACCGAACCATCACAGGATTGCAGATTATTGTAAAAGATCAAATATTTATCGTTAGGTGTTTTGCCGTCAGCACCTAACATAAACGCAGACACATCAATCTCGTAACTTTGTGCTGCCTCTGTCACCTGCCAACCGAGGGCGATCGCCATTTTTTTTAAATCCGGCGCTGCTTTAGAGAGATTAAATCTCTCACCCTTACTTAATTGCATTGCCATCTGCTTATTTGTCTAACATAAAATTTTATAACGCTCATATTAATATTAAATGGCACAATAAATTTCATCTTTAATAAAATTTAATATTTGGCGGAGCAGAGCGGGTTAGATTAAAAATAGGTGCTGCCTGTATCTGTATTTATTGAGATTTACTTAGATAGAATTACGTAAGTAAAAACCAGTCTTTATACAAAACCCGGTTTCTAAATTATTGCTATTTCAGCTACAATACTTGTCAACAAAACTCTTTAATCCAGCTTGATATCCTGTTCCTACCGCCTGAAATCTCCACTCTCCATTCTTTCTATACAAACGACCAAATTCTAGAGCCGTTTCTCGCGTAAAATTCTCTGTTAATTCATACCGAACAAGTTCGATGCCCGTATCCAAGTTGACAATTTTGATAAAACAATTTCTGATATTGCTAAAAGTTGCATTAATTTTATCTGCTTCGTGAATAGTGACAACAAAAGTTATTTCGACAATTTCAGGATTAACTTTTTCTAAGATAACGCCGTAAATAGTCTTATTTTCTTTAGCTGGGTTTTTTTCAGGAATCGATTGCAGTACGGAACCGTCACAGGATTGCAGATTATTGTAAAAGATAAAATATTGATCGTTAGGTAATTTGCCATCAGAACCTAGCATAAATGCAGAAACATCTATATCGTAGCTTTGTCCTGCCTCTGTCACCTGCCAACCGAGGGCGATCGCCATTTTTTTTAAATCCGGCGC